>CALYBM010000053.1 GCA_944412525.1 uncultured Ruminococcus sp.
TTACAAATGTAAAGGATAACGATTCAGCAATCGGTTATATTTCACTCGGTTCACTCAATGACACAGTAAAGGCTGTTAAGGTTGGTTCGGTTGAAGCAACTGCTGAAAATGTAAAGTCAGGTGACTATGCAATCAGCCGTCCGTTTAACATTGCATATAAATCCGAACTGAGCGAGGTTGCACAGGATTTTGTAGATTATATTTTAAGCTCTGACGGTCAGAAGATTGTAACTGACGAGGGTTATGTTACGGTTTCGGACGGTGAGGCTTACAGCGGCAAAAAGCCTGAGGGCAAGATAAGCGTTGCAGGTTCATCATCTGTATCTCCCGTAATGGAGAAGCTTGCAGAGGCTTATATGGCAGTAAACACAAACGCAAAGATTGAAATCCAGACAACCGACTCTTCGGCAGGCATGCAGGCTGCAATGGAAGGTACCTGCGACATCGGTATGGCTTCCCGTGAGCTTAAGGACGAGGAACTCGGTGCACTTACATCAACAACGATCGCAAAAGACGGTATTGCAATAATTGTAAACAAGGCAAATACCTGCGACGACCTTACAGTTGACCAGATTAAGGCTATCTATACGGGCGAAACAACCGTTTGGAGTGACATAATTAAATGAGATTAAAATCTTTCAGAGAAAGGGCTATGCAGGGAGTTTTCTTCCTGACAGCCCTTGCGAGTATTGCCGCGGTTGCGGTAATCTGCATTTTTTTGTTTATTAACGGCATACCTGCCATGGCGGAAATAGGCGTTTTTGACTTTATCGGCGGGCAAAAATGGGCTCCGTCAAATGTTCCCGCAAGTTACGGAATATTTAATATGATCGTTGCAAGCGTGTATGTTACGGCAGGCGCTATTGTAATAGGCGTGCCGATTGGAATTTTAACGGCAGTTTATCTTGCAAGGTTTTGCCCAAAGCCTCTGTATAAGGTGTTAAAACCCGCAACGGAGCTTCTCGCCGGAATTCCGTCGATAGTTTACGGATTTTTCGGACTTATGGTAATAGTGCCGTTTATACGCGATAATTTCGGCGGCAACGGTTCAAGCTGGCTTGCGGCTTCAATCGTACTCGGAATCATGATTCTTCCAACGATTATCGGCGTGTCGGAATCCGCTTTAAGAGCCGTTCCCGAGAGTTACTATGAGGGAGCGCTCGCACTCGGCGCCACAAAAGAAAGAAGTGTATTTAAAACGATTCTGCCCGCCTCAAAGTCGGGAGTGCTTGCGGCGGTTGTACTCGGAATAGGAAGAGCACTCGGCGAAACAATGGCTGTTGTTCTTATTGCGGGAAATCAGGTTCAGATACCTTCAAAGCTTACTGACGGTCTGCGTACGCTTACCGCAAATATCGTACTTGAAATGGGCTATTCAACAGGCTTGCACCGTCAGGCTCTGATCGCTACGGGCGTTGTTTTGTTTATATTCATTCTGTTGATTACGCTTTCTATGCAGGCAATAAAGAGTAGGAGTGAAAAGCATGGCTGATAACAACAATTCGGCGGTAATTGATGATATAAAGCCGATTAATAAAGTGACATTTAAACAGCGTATGCTTTCATACAAAAGAAAGCCTCTTTCGTTTGTTATGCTTTTACTTGTCGCTTTGGCTGCTCTTATTTCCGCGGCTGCTCTTGTGTTTATAATAGTATATGTACTTGTAAGAGGAATACCCAATCTTACGCCGGAGCTTTTTGCGCTCACATATAACAGCGATAATGTTTCGTGTATGCCGTCTATTATAAATACCGTTGTCCTGACGCTTTTGACCCTTGTAATAGCAGTACCGTTCGGTATCGGTGCGGCAATTTATCTTGCCGAGTATGCAAAAAAAGGCAATAAGCTTGTAAAACTTATCCGCACCATGGCTGAAACGCTTGCGGGTATTCCGTCAATAGTTTACGGACTTTTCGGTATGCTGTTTTTCGTGTATGCGCTTGGCTGGGGATATTCGCTGCTTGCCGGTGCTTTTACGCTTGCGATTATGGTGCTTCCGACTATTATGCGTACAACGGAGGAAGCTTTGCTTACTGTTCCGGACTCATACCGAGAGGGCAGCTTTGGCTTGGGTGCAGGAAAGCTGCGTACTATTATAAGAATTATTCTTCCGAGTGCTATGCCGGGAATCCTTGCCGGAATTATTCTTTCGGTCGGAAGAATCGTGGGCGAAACTGCGGCGTTGATTTATACATACGGCTCGGCAACAGGCTATGCTACGGGATTTTTAAATTCAGGCCGTTCTCTCGCAGTGCATATGTATGTTTTGACAAACGAGGGTCTTCACACCGACCAGGCTTGGGGAACGGCGGTTGTTTTGCTTGTGCTGGTGTTTGCAATCAATACTCTTTCGGCATTCATAGCTAAAAAGCTCGGCAACAAGAAAGGATAATTAATCAGATGGACAAATTTACTATAGATAATATGAATCTTTATTACGGCAAGTTTCACGCTCTTAAAAATGTGAATCTTCATATGCCGAAAAATAAGATTACGGCTTTTATCGGACCGTCGGGCTGCGGCAAGTCAACACTTCTGAAGTCGCTCAACAGAATGAACGATCTCGTTGAGGGCTGTAAAATCACGGGAGATATAAAGCTTGACGGAACAGATATTTACTCGGATATGGATGTAAATGTTCTGAGAAAAAAGGTGGGAATGGTATTTCAAAAGGCAAATCCGTTCCCGATGAGCGTGTATGATAATATTGCTTTCGGCCCGAGAACTCACGGTATAAAAAAGAAAAGCGAGCTTGACAGGATCGTTGAGGAGTCGCTCAGAGATGCGGCAATTTGGGATGAGCTTAAGGACAGACTCAAAAAAAGCGCACTTGGACTTTCGGGCGGTCAGCAGCAGAGATTGTGTATCGCCAGAGCTCTTGCAGTAAAGCCTGAGGTACTGCTTATGGACGAGGCTACTTCCGCACTTGACCCGATTTCTACGGGAAAAATTGAGGAGCTTTGCCTAAAGCTTAAGGATGATTACACTATTATTATGGTAACTCACAATATGCAGCAGGCTCTTCGTATTTCAGATAATACGGCATTTTTCCTGCTTGGAGAAATGGTAGAATATAACAGCACCGACGCTGTATTTTCTTCTCCGAAGGATAAGCGTACGGAAGAATACATTACGGGAAGGTTCGGCTAATGAGAGAATATTTTGATACAGAGCTTTTAAACCTTAACAACCAGCTCATCGGAATGGGCACGCTTGTTGAGGAAGCAATTAAAAATGCGGTTAAAATAATTGTCAGCAATGATCAGGAACTCTTGGAAAAGTCAAGAGAACAGGAGGAACTGATTAATTCCGCAGAAAAGAAAATACAAAATCATTGTTTAAGACTTTTGCTTCATCAGGCTCCCGTTGCAAATGACCTCAGAGGCATTTCCGCCGCCCTGAAAATGATTACCGACCTCGAGAGAATCGGAGATCAGGCAATAGATATTGTCGAGATGTCACAGTATATCAAAAACAGAAACAATGTTATCAGTGTAACTCATATCGACGAGATGGCAAAGCAGGCTTCAAAGATGGTTACGCTTTCGATTGACGCCTTTGTAAAAAAGGATTTTGAGCTTGCAAAGTCAGTGAGCGAAAGCGATGATATAATTGACGGGCTTTTTGACAAGGTTAAAGTTGAAACTGTTGAAATAATTGAGCGTGACAAGGCTCTCAGCGAGGAAGCAATAGACCTTATGCTTATTGCAAAATACCTTGAGAGAATAGGCGACCATGCGGTTAACATTGCGGAGTGGGTTGCTTTCTCAATAACGGGCAGCCGTGAACTTTAAAAAATAAAACAAAATGCTGATAAAAGTGTTTTGAAAATTTAGGGGCGGCTTTGCAGGCGTCCCTTGAGTTGCCTTATATACATGTAAAAAATTTCAGGCAACACTGCACATTCAGCGTAATTTAAAACACATTAAATTGCGCCTTATTTGCTTTACTTTTTTATTGCGTGTGCTATAATATAGATGATATAAACCGAAACGGGAGTTTATTAAGATGCTTATTTATATTGTTGAGGACGATACAGATATCAGAGAGCTTGAAACATATGCTCTGAAAAACAGCGGTTACGATGTTCAGTGCTTTGCAGAGAGCAAGAGCTTTTTTAAGGCTTGTACGGTGGAAATTCCGCAGCTTGTTATTTTGGATGTTATGCTTCCTGATTTTGACGGACTTTCGGTTCTTGAAAAGCTGAGACAGGATGCGGTTACAAAGTCCGTGCCTGTTATTTTGGTAACGGCAAAGGGCAGTGAAATGGACAAGGTCAAGGGGCTTGATATGGGCGCCGACGACTATATTACAAAGCCGTTTTCGGTGCTTGAGCTTATTTCAAGAGTCCGTGCTATTTTAAGAAGATGTTCTTCAGGCAATAAGACGAGCGTAATTACACTCGGCGGAATTGTTTTTGACGATTCAAAGCATATTGTAACAAGCGACGGCGAGGTTTGCACGCTCACATTTAAGGAGTATGAGCTTTTAAAATACCTGCTTAAAAACAAAGGAATGGCACTCACCCGCGAAAATATTATTCTCAATGTCTGGGGCTACGACTTTGAGGGTGAGAGCAGGACGGTAGATATGCACATAACTACGCTTCGCCAAAAGCTGGGAAACTGCGGCAATCTTATAAAAACGGTCCGTAATGTCGGTTATAAGGCTGGTGAATGATAAAGTGAAGCTTCGCAAAAAATTGCTCAAAAGGTTTGCCGTTGTGGCAACTGTTTCAATATTACTTACGGCTGTTTTTATGACAGCCGCTTTTTGGTTGTTGTTTTCAAAACAGGAGTCATCGGAGCTTAAAACCTTGGCATATACAATTTCAAATATATATAACACGGACAATATAAGCTCGGTTGACGATGTGATTTTCGACGGCGATGCCCGCATTACGCTTATTGCGTCTGACGGCACGGTGCTGTACGACAGTGAAAGCGACGCTGAAAATATGCCGAATCACGCAGACAGACCCGAGTTTGTTGAGGCTATTGAAAAAGGAAGCGGATCAAGCAGCCGAATGTCGGCAACGCTCAATACCAACACCTGTTACTATGCCGTAAAAACACAGGACGGAAATGTTTTGCGAGTATCAAAAACATATGACAGCATAGTATATGTATTCATAAGAACGATACCGATGATAGTATGCATTGTCGTGGTTGTTTTTGCAATATGTATTATTTTATCAAGATTTGCTACGAGAAAAATAATTGAACCGATTGAAAATATGTCGCAAAATCTTGAAAATACGCCGTACGAGGAGCTTGAACCGATTGTAAAAACAATCAACAGCCAGCAAAAGGAAATCAAAAAGCAGGTCAGAAAGCTGCAACTTGAGAGAGATAAAATCAACACGCTTATCCAGAATATGTCGGAGGGTTTTATTCTCATTGATATGGACAAAAATGTACTCATGAGCAACAATTCCGCAAACAAACTTGTGGGAGCGGATGTAAGCAAAATGGAGGGCAAAAGGCTGCTCGAATATTCAAGAAACGAAACTGTTAATGAATGTGTTGACAGTGCGATTAAAGGCACGGGCATGAGCGGCGATATAACAATCAACGGAAGAGTGCTTCAGATTATTACAAACCCTGTTTATTCAAATAATAAACAAAACGGCGTTATATGTATTATTATTGATGTTTCCGAAAAGAAAAAAGCAGAAAAAATGCGTCGTGAATTTACCGCAAATGTAACTCACGAGCTGAAAACTCCCCTGACCTCAATTTCGGGTTATGCCGAGATTATCGCAAGCGGTCTTGCGCGCCCTGACGATGTGCAGGGCTTTGCACGGAGAATCCACAAGGAATCCGGCAGACTTCTCACACTTATAGGTGATATTATTAAGCTTTCACAGCTTGACGAAACACTTTCCGAGGAGGAATATGTTTCATTTGATATTGCAGGCGTTGCCAATGAGGTGGCGGAGGATCTGCGTACCAATGCCGAAAAGCACGATGTTACAATATCAACGGAAACCGAAAAAGCAGTCATAAAAGGTAACCGCAATCAGTTTTATGAGCTTATATATAACCTCTGTGATAACGCGATAAGATATAACAGACCCAACGGAAGCGTAAAAATTACGGTTCAAAAGACTGACAAGAATTGTATTATCAAGGTGTCCGACACGGGTATCGGAATACCGGAAAAGCACCATAAAAGAATATTTGAGAGATTTTACCGCGTTGACAAGAGCCGTTCAAAGGAAACGGGAGGTACGGGACTCGGTCTTGCAATTGTCAAGCACATCACCGAACGCCACGGAGGCAGTATTTCCGTTGAGAGCGGACAGGACGGCACGACATTTACAGTTGTATTTTAATTTTATCAGCCTGAGGCTTATTATAAAGCTTCAGGCTAATACTTTATACAGCACATTTGCAAGCAGTTCTGCCGTGTATTCGGCTTCATCAATGGAGTTTGCCTCCGTGCCCACCTCAATTAAAAGCGAGCCGTCGCACACATATTCGTTGTATGCAAAATTTCCGAAACTCAGCGGACGGGTCATGCCGGGATACATTTCTTCGGCGGTATTCTGAATTTTGAGGGCAAAATTAAGGTTATTCTGCCAGTTGTCAAAGCCTCTTTCACCGTTGATGTCACAGCCGGATAAAATCATGATTTGTGCACCTTTTCTGTCGTTGTATTCAAAAACAGGCTTTATCTTTTGTTCCTCGGTTCCGAGCGCGTCACGGTGAATGTCAATGACTACTTTTATATCCTTGTATTCATCCATATCGCTCAGTACAGTCTGGACGCTTCTGTCATAGGCGCCGTTGTAGGTCGAGTCGTGCACCGTTTTGTCGTGAAGTGTTTTGATCCCCTTGCTTTCAAGCGTATCCGCAATAATTTCACCGACTGCAACAACATTGAAATCGTTGTTTTGTGTTCTTGAGTAGAAGCTTTCGTAAAAGAAGTCAACATCTTCGTCCATATAAGCTTCGCTTGTATGCGTATGATATATCAGAACCTGAGGAGAGTCTGCTGCTTTTTTTACGTCAAATGTAAGTTTTTCGTTAAGTATTGATTTAAAATCAAGGTCAAGACCTGTTTTGTTGTTTACAAAAAAGTTTTCAACCGCTGTACCGTTTCCAGTTATGTTTTGTTCTGCTATGCTGTGTTTTGCTTCGCCCGTATGTTTTGCAAACGAGTCGTAATAGTCCGACTTGTCTCGCACCTTTTTTTCGGTAGTTTTCTGATTCTCTGTCTGCTGCACGGAACCGCTTGTTTCAGCTTGGGTAGGGCTTGTAGTACTGTCGGTGCCGTTTGAGTTGTCAGAGTCCATATATTCACCGTCCGCCAGCGTAAATGCGGCGGCAAGAACAGCAGAGTCTTCACTGCTGAAACACTGGGGCAAACGATAAAATACGCAGCAAACAGCAGTAAGCAGCAGTATGCACGATACTGCTGCTTTTATAAAATTTAGTAATTTCCATCGCTTTTTCAAAAAATCACCCGCTTTATATAATGTCTTACGAACAATACAAAATCACAACAGTTTTAAAACTTATTAATTTTTATAAAAAACAGCAACGGAGTGTTACTGTTTATTCAGTATGCATTATATAATTTATATGCGGGTGTTTTTTCAGTATGCTTGAGTATATCAGAACAATGTTATGCCAAAAATATGAAGTATCCACAGCACCGCACCGTACAGCACGGACGCTGCCGCTCCGTAAACTATCACAGGCCCTGCGATGATAAACATTTTTGCACCCAGCCCCGCTATATATCCCTCTGATTTGAATTCTATTGCGGGAGATGAAACCGCATTTGCAAAGCCTGTTATCGGAACAAGAGTTCCCGCCCCTGCGTGTTTTGCCAATTTATCATAAACTCCAAGTGCCGTCAGCAAGATTCCAAAAAATATAAGGGTGATTGATGTGAGTGTTTTTGCCTGTTCCTCTTTTAATCCAAGCTCACCGTAAATTGCAAAAATCAGCTGTCCCGCCGCACATATGGCACCTCCGATTAAAAAAGCCTTAATGCAGTTTTTAAAGCATTTGCTTTTCGGAGAATTTTTCTGAACAATTTTGTCGTATTCTTTTGGCGTAACCACAAAATTCCTCCTTGACCGTTTTAGCGATCTATTATTTGTTCTTAACCTTTATTCTGTCCAAATATTTAATATTTATGTTAAAATTTTCACTTTATTTTTCTTTTTATATGTTGTATAATGATAAATGTATATTTATATGCAATGGGGGAAAGGGTTTGGAACATTATCTTGATAACAGTGCAACTACGGCGGTATCTGCAAAAGCGGCAGAAAAAGCTTACAGGATAATGACCGAAAATTACGGCAATCCTTCCTCTCTCCACCTAAAAGGCATGCAGGCGGAGCATGAGCTTGAAAATGCACGAAAAATTATTGCCCGTACACTTTCGGTACAGAGCGAGGAGATAATTTTTACAAGCGGCGGTACCGAAGCTAACAATTTAGCTTTGTTCGGCATAGCTCAGGCAAAAAAACGCCGCGGCAACAGGATTATAATTTCGTCGGTGGAGCACAGCAGTATTATGGAAGCTGCTCAAAGGCTTGAAAATGACGGATTTGAAATTATAAGAATTGCACCTGACAAAGACGGGGTGATAAAGCCTCAAAGTGTTTTGCAGGCTGTTGACAACAGCACCGTTTTGGTTTCCGTCATGTGCGTAAATAACGAAACGGGAGCCGTGATGCCCGTGAGCGAAATTTTCTCCGCCGTCAAGGAAAAAAACAGCGATATAATATGCCACACGGACGCAGTTCAGGCGTTCGGAAAAATCGCTCTCAATGCAAGACGGCTTTGTGCCGACTTGATTACCGTAAGTGCACACAAGGTTCATGCACCTAAGGGGTGCGGAGCATTGTACTTAAAAAAGGGAGTTCGCATTGTTCCCGTGCAGTACGGAGGCGAACAGGAAAAGAAGCTTCGCCCGGGTACGGAGGCATTGCCGCTGATTGCGGCATTCGCAGTCGCATGCGATGAGTTTAAAATCGAAGAAAACTATAAGGCTGTACAGGAGCTTAACAGCTATGCTGTGAAAAAACTTGAAAATATTGAGGGAGTAATTATAAATTCCCCCGAAAATGCACTGCCGTATGTCATTAATGTTTCGGCGGGCAGGGTTAGAAGCGAAACAATGCTGCATTTTCTTGGGGAGCTCGATGTATTTGTTTCTTCGGGAAGTGCCTGTGCAAAGGGCAAGCCGAGCCATGTTTTGAGTGCCATGGGCCTTTCAAAGGAGCGTGCCGACAGTGCGTTGAGAATAAGCTTTTCAAAATACAGTACCAAAGAGGATGTTGACGCACTTTGCATCGGTATAGAAACAGGTCTGAAAGTGCTTGTTCACAGATAAGATTTATTTATTTTACGGTTTAAGGAACAACTATGAAAGAAATTATACTTTTAAAAGACGGTGAAATAGTTTTAAAGGGGCTTAATCGCCGTTCGTTTGAAGATGTTTTGAAAAAGAATATAAAAAATGTTTTAAATCCGATCGGAAAATTTGAAATAACCTCAGCTCAGTCAACTATTTATGTAAAACCTCTTTATGATGACATTGACCTTGACGAGGCTTGTGACAGAATATCGAGGGTGTTTGGAATTGTCGCTTATTCAAGAGCGGCTGTGTGCGATGAAAAAACACTTGAATCGGTTTTGAAAACGGCACCTGTTTATCTTGAAAAAACTCTCAAAGCTGCGTCCACATTTAAGGTTGAGGCAAAGCGAAGCGACAAGAAATTTCCGTATAAATCGCCCGAAATATGCCGAGAGCTCGGCGGTGAGCTTATTTCAAAATTTCCTCATTTAAAGGTGGATGTTCACAATCCCGAGGTTACGGTAAATGTAGAAATCCGTGACTTCGGAGCTTATATACACTGTGATCCCGAAAAGGGTGCAGGCGGTATTCCCGTGGGAACAGGCGGAAAGGCGGCAATACTTATCAGCGGCGGCATAGATTCTCCCGTTGCGGCGTATATGATGGCAAAGCGGGGAATAAGGCTTACGGCTGTTCACTTCGCAAGCCCTCCTTACACAAGCAGAAGAGCAGAAGAAAAGGTTGTAAAGCTGCTTAAAAAGGTGAGTCGGTACGCAGGCCCGATGACAATGTACACCGTGCCGTTTACAAAGATTCAGGAGAAAATCAGGAATGATTGCCCCGAAGAGCTGTTTACCATAATTATGCGTCGTCTTATGATGGAGATGTCGGAGAAAATCGCACTTCAAAACGATTGCTCTGCACTTATCACGGGCGAAAGCCTCGGACAGGTTGCAAGTCAGACAATCGGTGCACTCGGCTGTACTGACGAAGCAACGAATATGCTTGTATTCAGACCGCTTATCGGTATGGATAAACAGGAAATTATTGATATTTCATATAAGATAGATACCTATGAAACATCAATAGAGCCGTACGAGGATTGCTGTACCGTGTTTACTCCGAAGCACCCACGCACAAGACCTGTGCTGAAATATGTAAAGGAAGCTCAGGAAAAGGCAGAATTTGCACCGCTTGTTGAAGAGGCGTTGCAAAATCTTAAAACAACATTTATTTCATCAGACGACTGATACAAAGAGGTGAAGGTCAGTGAACTTGATTAATATTGAAATAATTTCGGTTGTCAGAAGCAAAAACGCTGTTGACCTTGCGGATAAGAAACCCGAACTCAGAGAACGACTTGATAAATACGGCTATACTCTGACCGATGTGAAAAACACCGTGCTGAGAGGAAGTAAAATCAAGTCGGCACTTAACGAGATTGCAAAATCGGACAACAGGCCCGATGTTGTAATTATTGCAAATGCTTTGAGTACTACCGACAGCAGCTCGTTCAGAAAATATTTTGTAGAAACGGTTGCTGAGGCGGAAAGAAGCGAAAACGATCCCACGCCTAAAAATTACTGGAAAAACAGAGACAAAGCGTTTAATGAGGCAAAAAAGAGAGGGGCGTCTCAAGAGGAGCTCGATGAGCTTGAAAATGAATACAGACTGTACAAAAAGAAGTCAAAGGTGTTTAAGCTCGGAGAATTCGGCAACGGCTACAAGGGCTATTGCTTTATGTTTAAGGGATTGCAGGTTGCCGTGCTTCCGCAGGCAAGCCTTACGGGTGAAAATGACGACGATGTAATTTCACTTGCTGCGGTAAGAACAAAAGAGGTTTTTGAAAATTCCGCAGAGGATTATCCGAACGGATTCAGCATAAAGGAGTATGTTCCCGAAAGAACAGGCTTTGCTTATCGCTTTATTCCTATGAAATGCGACGGCGGAAAAGAAATTGCCAGAAAGAGCGTTGTAATTGCGTCATTTTTGGTTTTTGTATCGGCGCTTTCTCTGCTTATGTACAATATGGTTTTTTTAAGCATGAAAAATGCTGCTCTTAATGCCGAAATTCAAAGAATCGCACACGGAGACGACAGTGATTACTCAGATGACAACAAACCTAAGGTCGACGATGTTATAAATTGGGATGAACTCCTTAAAATAAACGATGAAATTGTCGGCTGGATTGAGATTGACAACACAAAGGTTGATTATCCTGTGCTGTGGCACAAGGAGGACAACAGGAACTACCAGTATTACCTGTCGCATAACTATAAGGGAGATTTTGATACTTTCGGCAGCGTGTTCATAGACTATCGCTGTGAAAACGGCACCGACAGCAAAAATACAGTTATTCACGGGCACCACATTCAGGACGGCTCGATGTTCGGTGATTTGATGAAGTACGGCGGAACGACGGGAAATCTTGACTTTTATAAGGAATCGCCTACAATAGAGTTTGATACGCCCGAAGCACAGGGAACATACAAAATAATCTCGGTGTTTAAAACGAATACACTTTCATCGCATGGCGAGTTTTTCAACTACATGATCGGTGATTTTCAAAACGAAAAGGACTTTATGAACTATGTTTATAATGTCAGAGTGCGTTCTTTGTTTAACTGTCCCGTTGATGTCAACGAGGATGATGAGCTAATTACTCTTTCAACCTGTTCGTATGAATTTACAAATTTCAGAACGGTAATCGTTGCCAGAAAGGTAAGGGACGGCGAATCAAGCAAGGTTGATGTAAGCAGAGCAACCCTTAACTCAAATCCCGTATGGCCTCAGGTGTATTATTCTGC
>CALYBM010000054.1 GCA_944412525.1 uncultured Ruminococcus sp.
ATACAAACGGAATTAAAACTGATATTGCAAGCGAAACGCAAAGATATGTCAAAAACATTCTCCAATCAATTATATAAACAAGAGTTTGATAAGAGCCGTGTTTGAAAATAAAGTTAGTGATTGCGACAATCAACGCTGAAAAAGAGCCTCCTATTAGAAAAGCCTTTAGAGTCAGTGAAAATTGTTCATAGCACAGGCAAGTAAATATCTGCCTGTTTTTATAGCCTATAGCCTTCAGCAAGCCTATGTAACTCTTTCTTTCATTAACGGAAGAAACTGATGATTGTACCAACGTAATAACTGCCAGAATAAAAAGCGCGGCGATTAAAAATACACCAACCGTACCGAATAAATTCGCCATCAAAACTGTACTGTCATTAATTAACTGTTCAGGCGAGTTTGCAATAGAATATCCCATTCGGCTTACTTCATTAAATATGTACGGTAAGTTATCAAAATCGTCGGCTACAACATAATAACTGTGCAACGAAGAATCGTTCCACCACCGTGAAAGTTTACTTTCATTAGCAGACAAATTTACTCCCGCTGATTTCAATGCAATTTCCGTCATTTTTAAATCGGTTTCTCTTGAAACGAATATATCCGCATAATAACCCGATTTTGCAGGAGTACAGTAATAGGTTCCGACAATTTTTAATTTATACTCGGGTGACGGCAACACCTCATCAGTATTGCTTGAAACATCATCTTCACTGTAATTATATGTAACACTTACATTATCGTTATATCCCTTTACCGTAATTGTTTTTCCAATCATAGTTGTGCCGTCAATATAATCAAGTTCTCCGTAGTTACCGTTTTCGTTTTCAAACGGATAAAATATGCTCGGTACTATACAACTGAAAACAGGAGAATCATCTAAACTCTTGCCTGCTGTTATGGTTTTTTCTTCATTGCCGATTAAGCTACATATATAAAATGCCGTATTTTCTTCTTTCATCTTTTCATCAATTTTATCCGAACTTCCATTTTCATTGTCAACATCTAAAATGCTAAACATGCATACACCTCTAAAACCGGCAATATCATCCACCGAAGAAACGTGTTCAACATTTTCAATTGATGAAATTGCGTCATCGGTAAGCGGTAAAAGCCACGGGTCAAGCTCCAGTGATCTCGCCCTGTAGTCCTCTTTGTATTCATTTAGTGCCCGAGCTGTCACTGCCGTAAAACAAGATATGACCGTACAGGCTATTACAAGCAAACACATCAGCACTATAACTGCATTGCTTTTTTTGTTCCCTTTTATGTTTGCTTTTGATAAAAAGCTAATGTAAGAATATTTCATATTTTTTAACCAAAACTAAATGTCATTTTAAAAATTCACCTTGATTTACTGTGAAAGATACATTGTTCAGGGCACAAACATCTTTGTTAAACAGTTTTGAAACATTTTTTAACTCTATTGTTTTCATTTTTATCTTCCCAAAAACATTACATATTGTTCATCGCGTCTTTGGGCTGAATTTTTGTAAGCTTACGCAAAAACAGAATTTGGCAAATTAAAGGTACAAATACTACAATAACAAGAGCAATAATTGTAAATATCAGATAATCAATCCAATTAATAATGTAGATACGATTTGCGTAAGTACTGTTATAGTTAATTAAATTGATTATTGTGACTGTTATTGCAGAAACGGCAGTACCTATAATAAATCCTCTTAATGTCATGATTATATGTTCTGCGGTTATACAGCTGAAAATTTCGCTGTTTTTATATCCAACTGCCTTCATCATACCGATTTCATCTTTTTTATTGTTAATTATACTTTTAGACGACTGCAATATTAAAATCAAAGATATAATAAATGTTGATGAGGTTATCATAACGCTTAACACTTTAAAAATTGTTGTGATAACGGGTATGGTTGGATTTATTCCTAATTCAGTACCCTCTAAAACAAAAATATTCATTTGGCTCAGTTCGTTATAAACTTCATTCAAATTATCAAAATCATCAACCGTTATGTGTATATTATGAAATTCCGGTCTGTTTATAAAATTTGTTAACTCGTCAATATTTTCGCCGGCTCGTTCTGACGCCGTTTTTATAAGTTCTTTTCCTGTTTCTTCCGAGATATATATCATACTTGGATTGCCGTCCGCAGTTACCGAGGCATAATATACTCCGACTATTTTTAATTTCACATCAAATGACGGTACGGTGATACGGCGCCCTTCGGTACCGTCAAAAAAATCAATATTAAATCCTGAGCTTCCTTCGTTTAATGTTAATGTTTTGCCTATAAGGCTCTCTCCGTCAATATAATCAAGTCCCTTTGTTTCGTACACATCTTCATCAAAAGGATAAAATAAATGCGGAATAATACAACTGAATTGAGGAGTTTCATCTAAGCTTTTTCCTGCAATCACAGGTCTTTTTTCTCTGCCGATCAGCGACCACGCACTTATTAATGTATCTTTTTCATTAATAAGATTTTGCAGCTCATCATATGTACCGTTTTCATCACAAATATTTTCTATATGAAAAAATTGAACTCTCAATTCATCTTCAATATCTATTGATTCGACATGATTTATTTTACTTATTTCATCCAAGGTTTTCTCATCAAAAACTCTGTTATACGGATACGCTTCTATTGTTCTCGCCCTGAAATCATTCTTGTATTCATTCATTTGTCTTGACAGTGTAAATGAAAGCAATGATATAACAGTCAGAGAAATACACAAAAGAGCTGTCACTGCTACACCTGAGATGCTGTGCCGATTGCCTTTTAAATTTGAATTTGATAAAGCAAAAGTGTATTTTAATTTCATATTTAACCCCAATCACAAACTATCCGTTACAACAAATTCTCCTTGATTTACGGCAAACACACAATGTTTAGAACACAAACATCTTTGTTATACAGTTTTGAAACATTTTTAACTTGATTGTTTTCATTTTTATCCTCAAAAAATTACATATTGTTCATTGCGTCTTTGGGCTGAATTTTGGAAAGCCTTTTCAATGCAATCAACTGACAAACCACAGGTATTACAACAGATACTGCAAGCGATATTGATAAAAGCGTTAAAAAATCGCTCCAATCCACTATGTATAATCGATTTACAAAAGCAGAGCTTTTACTGTTAAAGTAATTAGCTATACATACAAACAAAAGGGATATTGTTCCGCCGATTAAAAATCCTTTTACGGCTAAAATTAACTGTTCATAACACAGGCAAAAGAATATGTTTTTGTCACTATAGCCCACCGCTTTCATCAAGCCTATTTCGCCTCTGCGTTTTTTTAAATTACTTGCTGTGGATTGAATCAATATTATCACAAGCAAAATTGAAGGTGAAATAAGCAAAATTACACTTGCAACACTCAATATCTTAGATATTATCAAAACACTTTCGCTCATGCCCATTTCGGGATCATTTGCACACGAATACCCCATTTTGCTTATTTCGTTATATACATATGATATATTATCATAATCATCAACTATAACATAATGAGTACGCAGACTTGGCGTGCTCCACCATTTTTCTACAGATGTTTTGTCTGAATTTAATTTGAATCCTGCGGCTTCAAGTGCTTCTTCAATGATTAGTTTGCCTGTTTCCTCGGATACAAGCATTAGACCGCCGTAACCGAAATCTGTTGCCGATTCATAATACACACCGACAACTTTTAATTTGTATTTCAGTGCGGGAAGATGTGCCCACTCATTACCGCTTTGATTACCGTCATCGTAATTATATAGGACTTCAAGATACTCTCCTTTGTTCGCCGTTACGGTTAATGTTTTACCTATAAGGCTTTCTCCGTTAATATATGAAGACTTATTTTCAAAATTTTCTTCTGAAGAATCAAGTGTGAAATTATTCGGAATAATGCAACTGAATACAGGTGATTCGTCAAGAGATTTGCCTGATATAACATCTCTTTTTTCGCTTCCTATCAAAGAAAAAGTCCATGCATATGAATCTTCTTTCACAAGCTGATTTTGCAAATCGTAACAAATACCTTTTTCGTCGGATATTTCAAGCACACTGAAGAGCTGATCTCTCATACCCTCAAGCATGTCAACTTCTTCTATATGATCAATATTTCTTATGCTTTCCAATGCATCTTTCGTGAGTTTACCATTCCACGGATCTAACTCCAATGCACGAGATCGAAAATCTGCCGTGCGTTTATTTACAGAGTTGTTAACAGTTAAAGTAAATGCAGGAACTAAAGCTATTGATATTACTAAAAAAATCATCAAAACAATAATAGCATTACTTTTATTATTTCCCTTTGAATTGGCTGTTGCAAAAAATCTTATGTTTGTTAGCTTCATTTTTATCTCCAAATGCTAATCTTTGCCCATTGCAGGCAGAGCCTGCAATGGGCATTAGACTTACAAATTAATACCACTTAATTGTCGTTACCGAGGTTCTGAAACCGCCATCGCTTACATGTTGATAGTAAAGACGCCAATCACCACTGCTTAATGAACCATAGTTAACTGATACAGGAGCCGGCCTGTTTTCGAATAGGACAAAAGTTTTATAACTGGTTTTATAGGATGTGTCTCCGTCTTCTGCACGAGCTTTATTTGTAGAACTACTATAGTTGCCATATATTGTTGGATAACCGCCAAATTCGTCTGAAACCGATGCTGATTTTTTCATATTGATCCAAGTTGAAGCATCTGAACCAGCACTTGCATTAACGCTTACAGTATGCACATACTGTTCGGAAGCGGCGTTTGCACTTATTGCCGCCGTACAGGAAAACGCACACGCAACTGCTAATGTGGTCAATGCCGCCCTTGTAATTTTGCTTACTGTTTCATACTTTTTGAATAAGAATAAATTATATGTTTAATTGTTGCAACAAAAATAACAGCTATAAAATTTGTAAAAGTGTAAAAAATATTGAGGTAAAACAAGAAAATTATGTTTATTTTTCTTAACCATATTATAGCAAATATGGCATATATTGTCAATAAATAGGTGCAATTTTTTTGCTTATATTTTCTAAAACATTATAAAATTTATTATAAAATAATATTCACCTGATTAAATACAGTATAATATATTTGTATTCGAGTTATAAAGTGTTGAAACATTTT
>CALYBM010000055.1 GCA_944412525.1 uncultured Ruminococcus sp.
ATTTAGCACCTTGCAAAAGCAGGTTGCCGGACTTCATAGGGCCTGTCCCCTCAGTCGCTCTTGATAAGATTTTCTTAAATTTTCTCATTCATTATATAACAAAAAATTTAAAAATACAATATCTAAAAATATATTTGTTTATTTTTCTTCATATTTATCGTTTGAGCTCGTATAAATTGTCGATAATTTATGCTTTTAATTTTTATTTGCCGATAATTTAGAGTTTTTTAAAAAATTACCCCGAAAACTTTGTTTCGTCATCTTAAAAAATTGCTTTATTTTATTATATTCTCTGGCGGAAATATTTTTGAGCTTTCAAAATTACGGCAAAAGCAACAAAATACATTATTCTACTTGTTAAAAATAGCTATACGATAAAGCATTATGACTAAATGATGTCGAAAAATATATATATTTTAACGAATTATTTTAATATTACACATAATTTTAAATTGTAAAATATTATTTTTTATTTAAAATTCTTGTTTTATTTCGTGCAATATAGTATAATATACGTTGGCGGGCTTGTAAAATTTAACAGAATGTTTATAAACCCGCGGCCAAACGGATGATTTACTGCTTTTTCGGCTCAGTAATCGGCATAGGGCGTTTAATGTACATAAGCAATGCTGATTTTACTGCTGCCGCAATAAAGCTGTTTTTTCGATCATTGCAGGTTTTTACAAATGAGTATAGGAGGTTGTTTTAATGACAGAATCATCTCTTAATGCTTTCAAGGGCACTCTTGCTCAGGAAAGAGAGTTAAAGGATGTAATCGCAAAGCACAAGGATATGCCGGGAGCGCTTTTGCCTGTTTTGCAGGAGGCGCAGGGAATCTACGGTTATCTGCCGATTGAGGTTCAGCAGATGGTTGCCGACGGACTTGGAATTTCGCTAAGCGAAGTTTACGGCGTTGCGACATTTTATTCACAGTTCAGCTTAACGCCGAAGGGCGAACACAGAATAAGCGTTTGCCTCGGTACGGCATGCTATGTTAAGGGCGCAGATAAAATTCTTGCCGCACTTGAAGAAAAGCTCGGAATTAAAAGCGGCGAATGTACGCCCGACGGTATGTTTTCAATAGATTCCTGCCGCTGTGTAGGAGCCTGCGGACTTGCCCCCGTAATGATGATTGACGATGATGTATACGGAAAGATGACTCCCGATCAGGTGGACGGTATTATTGATAAATATATTAAAAAGGGGGGTAAATAATCCATGAAGCTTGAGGAACTTAACAAGATAAAAAAAGAACACGAACAAATAGTAAAGGTAAGAAAGCTCATTGCCTCTGAGGGCGAGAAACTTGCCAAAAAGACCGGCTACCGCAAGCAGGTGCTTGTCTGCGGCGGAACGGGCTGTAACTCTTCGGGCAGTAAAAAGGTTATTGCCGCTCTTGAAAAATCGCTCAAGGCAAACGGTCTTGAAAAGGAAATTTTAGTTGTAAGAACGGGCTGTTTCGGACTTTGCTCGCTCGGCCCGATTATGATTGTTTATCCCGAGGGCGCCTTCTACTCTCAGGCTACTCCGGAGGGCGTAGAGAGAATCGTAAAAGAGCACCTCAAGGAAGGCAAGGTCGTAAAGGAGCTTTTGTACGAGAAAACGGTTCACGAGGACGGCTCGATTATTTCGCTTTCGGAAACCAATTTCTATAAAAAGCAGCTTCGTGTCGCTCTGAGAAACTGCGGTGTTATCGACCCTGAAAACATTGACGAGTACATAGCCGTTGACGGTTATCAGGCGCTTGCAAAGGTGCTCACAAAGATGACCCCCGACGATGTTATAAATGAAATCTCCGCTTCCGGACTCAGAGGAAGAGGAGGCGGCGGCTTCCCAACAGGCAGGAAGTGGTCGTTTGCAAAGGCAAGCGTAAACGATGTAAAATATGTGTGCTGTAACGCCGACGAGGGCGACCCGGGTGCGTTTATGGACCGTTCCATTCTTGAGGGCGACCCTCAGTGCATTATTGAAGCAATGATAATTGCGGGTTACGCAATAGGCGCTCACCACGGCTTTGTGTACATCAGAGCGGAATACCCTATCGCGGTTGAAAGACTGCAAAAGGCGATTGACCAGGCTAAGGAATACGGATTCCTCGGCAAGGATATATTCGGTTCGGGCTTTGATTTCGATATGGAAATCAGACTCGGCGCAGGTGCGTTTGTCTGCGGCGAGGAAACGGCGCTGATGACCTCTATCGAGGGCAACAGAGGCGAACCCCGTCCCCGCCCGCCGTTCCCTGCGGTTAAGGGATTGTTCGGAAAGCCTACCGTACTTAATAATGTTGAAACTTACGCAAATATCGCTCAGATAATTTTAAACGGAAGCAAGTGGTTTACGTCAATGGGAACGCCGACAAGCCCCGGCACAAAGGTATTTGCCCTCGGCGGTAAAATAACAAACGTAGGACTTGTGGAAATTCCAATGGGCACAACCTTGCGTGAAATCGTTGAAGAAATCGGCGGCGGAATCCCGAACGGCAAAAGGTTTAAGGCGGCTCAGACGGGCGGCCCGTCGGGCGGATGTATTCCCGCGCTTCACATTGATACTCCTATTGATTACGACAGTTTGCTTGCCCTCGGCTCAATGATGGGCTCGGGCGGTATGATTATTCTTGACGAGGACACCTGTATGGTGGATATTGCAAAGTTCTATCTTGAGTTTACCGTTGACGAAAGCTGCGGCAAATGCACACCCTGCCGCGTCGGCACACGCAGACTTTTGCAGTTCCTCGACAAGATTACATCGGGTCACGGCGAGATGGAGGATTTGGAAAAGATCGAAGAGCTTTCCCGTCATATGCAGACATCTTCGCTTTGCGCTCTCGGTCAGACTGCGCCAAACCCCGTACTTTCGACAATGGCATACTTCAAAGATGAATATATAGCACATATCAAGGATAAGACCTGCCCCGCAGGCGTATGTAAGGCGTTGATGAAGTACGAGATTATCCCTGCAAAGTGCAAGGGCTGTACGCTTTGTGCGCGCAACTGTCCCGTGTCTGCTATCAAGGGCACGGTTAAACAGCCCCATGTTATTGACCAGGATAAGTGTATCAAGTGCGGACTTTGCATGAGAAACTGTAAGTTCGACGCAATCTACACACATTAAGGAGGGGTAATTATGGATATGGTACATCTTAAAATCAACGGTATCCCTGTCGAGGTGCCGAGCAACTATACTATTATTCAGGCGGCAAAGGCTGCCAAGATTGAAATTCCGTCTCTTTGCTATCTAAAAGATATAAACTGTATCGGCGCGTGCCGTGTGTGCGTAGTCGAGGTAAAGGGCAAAAGAGGTCTTATAGCTTCGTGCGTTTATCCCGTTGAGGAGGGCATGGAGGTATTTACAAATACGCCAAAGGTAAGAGCTTCAAGAAAAACTACCATTGAGCTTATCCTTTCAACTCACCACAAAAAGTGCCTCTCATGCGTAAGAGGCAACAACTGCGAGCTCCAGAAGCTTGCGTTTGACTACGGCGTTGACGAAGACCGCTTTAAGGCGGAAGAACCGATTTATGAAATTGACGACCAGTCTCCTTACATCGTCCGCGACAACAACAAGTGTATCCAGTGTATGCGCTGTGTCGCAGCCTGCAAAAATGTTCAGCAGGTTTCTGTCATCGGACCAATTCAGAGAGGCTTTAAGGTTCATGTCGGCTGTGCGTTTGAAAAAGGACTCGGAGATTCCCCGTGCGTCGGCTGCGGTCAGTGTATTGTAAGCTGTCCCGTAGGTGCGCTCAACGAAAAGAGCCAGATTGACGAGGTATGGGACGCAATTTCAGATCCCGACAAGCATGTTGTATTTTACACCGCCCCGTCAATTAAGGCAACTCTCGGCGAAAGCTTCGGTATGCCGATCGGCACAAATGTTGAGGGAAAAATGGTTTCAGCTATCCGCAGACTCGGTGCTGACAAGGTGTTTGATATGGACTTTACCGCCGACCTCACAATTTTGGAGGAGGCAAACGAGCTTGTTGAGAGAATAACCCGCAAGGAAACACTTCCGATGTTCACCTCGTGCTGTCCGGGCTGGGTAAAATTTGTTGAGCACTATTATCCCGAGATGATTCCGAATCTCTCAACCTGCAAATCTCCGCAGGCGATGTTCGGCGCTGTTTTAAAGACATATTACGCTCAGAAATATAATATCGACCCCGAAAAGATGTTTGTCGTAAGCGTAATTCCCTGTACGGCAAAGAAATTTGAGGCTACCCGTCCCGAACTGCGCACATTTGATTTTGATGATGTTGATGTTGCGCTCACAACAAGAGAGCTTGCAAAGATGATCAAGGGTGCGGGAATTAAACTTGAGGATATGGATGATGAGGACTACGACGCTCCGTTCAACAAGGCAACGGGCGGCGGCGCGATCTTCGGCGCAACAGGCGGCGTTCTTGAGGCGGCTCTGCGTACCGCGGCAAGAATGCTCGACGGCTCGTTTAAGAAGATTGATTTTAAAGAGGTAAGAGGTCCCGAAGAGGTAAGAGAGGCTAAGTACAGCGTTGCAGGCGTTGAAATCAAGGTAGCCGTAACATCAGGCCTCGGAAATGCAAGAAAGCTTATTGAGAAAATCAAAAAGGGCGAAGCCGACTATCAAATGGTTGAGATTATGGCATGTCCCGGCGGATGTATCAACGGCGGCGGTCAGCCTGTTCAGAGCGACAGCGTACGCAACTATGTTGATCTCAAGGCTCTGCGTTCAAAGGCTCTTTACGATTACGATAAGAAGTCTAAGTACAGAAGCAGCGACGAAAGCCCTGTTATTAGAACCGTCTATGATGAGTTTTTTGACGCTCCGGGTAAGCCCAGAGCTCACAAACTTCTGCACACAAAGTATGTCAACAGAGGAAACCACTGATTTATGTGAGTATATCAACTGCCCCACCGAATACTATGTACGGTGGGGCTGATTGTATTTTGAAAGCGAAAAAATTTAAAAATTTTTTTAAAAAGTGAAAGGATTTTAAGTTTTGAATCGTATTAAGGGTGAAAGCATCAAAAAATATTGATGAATTCGATACCAATTACAAGGAGGAACTTAAAATGAAAAAAATTATTATTGGTATAATCAGCTCGGCAATCATCCTTTCAGCGGCGACAGCTTCTGCTTTCGCTCTATCGTCTGACAATTTCGGCAAAAACTATACAGACGCAGACAATTACGGCGTTTGCGATAACATCGGTACGCTAAGCTCAAACGGCAACGGCGCAGGCTATGTAGACGCCGACAACGACGGAATCTGCGACAACAAAGGCACAGGCAACGGAAACGGCAACGGCACAAACGGTGCAGGCTATGTAGACGCCGACAACGACGGGATCTGCGATAACAAGGGCACAGGCAACGCATACGGCAACGGCGGCAACGGCGCAGGCTATGTGGACGCCGACAACGACGGTATCTGCGACAACAATGGAACAGGCAACGGAAACGGCAACGGCGGAAACGGAGAAAGCTATAAAGACGAACACAAAGACGTAATGAGCGACAACAGA
>CALYBM010000056.1 GCA_944412525.1 uncultured Ruminococcus sp.
AATGCATCAAGGTAGATTTTTTTAAGGAGACGAAGTACCGTGGATACAGTATTTGGATTTCTGTTTGAATTTCTCGGTCAGTTTTTTGGCTCACTGTGGTCAATTATAACAGGCTTGTTTACAGGAATAGGAGAAGCATTTAATTTTCCTGCCTATGTCAACATAATAAACGGCTATACCACAGAGCTCGGAGGACTTGCCTGGGGTATTGCAATTCTTGCAATAGTGCTTCTTATTGCGGTGCTTGCACTTATAGTATGGCTTATAATCGTCGCCGTAAAAAAGTTTATCCGTTCTCATCGCAGAAGAAAAGATACGGAATCTCTTGTTAAGGAGGTTCAGGCTCTCAACAAAGAAGTTATGAGATTAAATCTTGAAAAGGACAAAATCCTTTCAATGAAGGTTTCTCAAATCGGTCTTAATCCAAATGAGATTGCCGAACTTACCGGAGAGGAAATTGAGGCACTTAATAACGGCGAGGAAGAGGATGTTGAAGCAAACGGTTCCCGCTTCTACAAGCTTACCGAGATTGACGACCTTTGGTCAGAGTATGTTCCGCCTATTTATGACAACACGATAACATTGCCTGAGTTTTGTGACCGCTTCCGTCTGTTTGCGTGCTCACAGCTCGGACTTTACTACGATATTAAGATTATTCGTCTTTTTGTTGCGGCTTTTGCATCTACAAGACTTATCATACTTCAGGGTATTTCAGGTACAGGTAAAACCTCACTTCCGTATGCTTTTGGCAAGTTTGTAAACAACCCTGCAGTTATTGCTTCTGTTCAGCCGTCTTGGCGTGACCGAAGTGAGCTGTTCGGATACTTTAACGAATTTACCAAGAAGTATAATGAAACCGAGCTTTTGCGTGCGATGTACGAGGCTTCTTATAACGAGAATGTTTACACGGTAATCCTCGATGAGATGAACATTGCCCGTGTCGAGTACTATTTTGCAGAGATGCTTTCAATTCTTGAAATGCCGTCCCGTGACGAGTGGGTAGTAGATATTGTTCCAAACTCATGGTCAAACGATCCTAAGCACATTATAAACGGTCAGATAAAAATTCCGCCGAATATGTGGTATGTCGGCACAGCTAACAATGATGACTCTACCTTTGCTATTACGGATAAGGTATATGACCGTGCGATGCCGATTGAAATCAACACAAAGGGTGTTGCGTTTGAGGCACCGCTTACTGACTCGATTTACATAAACTACAAGCACTTTGAGGATTTGTTAAACGAGGCAAAGGCAAATAATGTTGTAACAAATGAGAGCATTAAAAAGATTCTATTGCTTGACGACTATGTTATTGAGCATTTTCGTATTGCGTTTGGTAACCGTATTGTGAAGCAGCTGCGTGATTTTGTTCCGGCATATGTCGGTTGCGGCGGCACAGAGGTTGACGGTCTTGATTATGTTCTTGCAAGAAAGGTGTTCAGAAAGTTTGAATCGCTGAACCTTTCATATATCCGAGATGAAATCGACGGTCTTTGTGCTTATATTGACGAGCTTTTCGGAGAAGAAAATATGAATGAAAGTAAAGATTACCTGCGTATGCTCAAAAAGCTTGTATAATTAGGCGAAATAGGGGCGAACTTTGTTCGCCCTTTAGTCGGTATTTGATTTGCATAGATGAAGGAGTAGCACCGTATGGCTGATTTCGGTAAATATTACAGAGCTTATATGTATATGCAGGAGCTTCTGAAAAGTGACTTTACTTACAACTACATAAATGAAAGCTTAAAGGACGCTGACAAGGGTGAAGATACTCTTGAGGGTAAAACTAACGAAAAGGTCATTGATATGGACTGGGTTGAGGCCATTGAGGAAACCTTGCCCTATATTCAGAAAGCTATTGACGAGCAGAGGCGTTTTATAAAGCAGGTTGAAAATGTCGTACGCATAGAGCTTGCAAAAAAAGTCGGTCCCGATTCTGTAAAGCATCTTTCTCAGCATACTAACTTTATTGCAAAAGTTGAGAACGATATGGTTACTCCGAATAAGATTTTAACAGTTGAGCGTGAGGAAAGCTTCGCAATTTATGAAAACCGCGTTCTTATGACTCTTATCCGCAAGGCACTTTGTTTTGTTGATGATAAGTACTCAAAGATGAAAGATGTTCCCAACGACAGCTACAACAATATTCAGATAAAAAGGCATGTTGAATTTCATGAAAAAAAGGTTGATTTCGTAATTAACTATGTAAACGAATCTCATGAAACGCTTGCAGACGATTTGGATGTTTTGGATGTTTCACAGCTTTCGGACTTTGACAGAATCAGAAGAATAAGGACAACGCTTAACGAGTTTTTAAACACTCAGTTAATGCGTGAAATTGCAAAAGAGCCGGAGGTTCGTCCCCCGATAACACAGACTAACCTGCTCAAGAAGAATCCCAACTTTAAAAAAGCGATGGATCTTTGGAATTTCCTTGACAGCTACAAGCGTAAGGGATTTGAGATAGTCGGTGAAACATATCAGGGAGATATGAGCAGCGATGTTCAGCAGGATATATACTTTGCTATGGGTTTTCAGCATTTTATGATGTCGATAGCTACGAACAAAGGCTTGCGTAATATTCTTCAGCAAAAATACGAAGAGGAGAACGCAAGGATCGCCGAGGAGCAGGCAAAACCCGAAAAAACCCGTGAGTCTGTTATGAAGGCTCAGATAGACGCTGTAAGAAAAGAGGAAATGGAAATCCGCCTGCGTGAAATACGTGAGCGAGAAAAGAAAATCCTTGATTTAAACAATGAAATCAAAAACCTCAAGGTGACCCTTGAGCAAAAGGAACAGCAGATAATGACCCTGAAGGGTCAGGTTTCCGCACTTCAGGATGAAATAGCCGAGCTAAAAAAGGAGCTTAAGGAAACAAAGCTAAAGCTTCTTGAGGCTGAAAATGAGATAAAAGCTCTAAAAGAAGAAAATCAGGCACTCAAAGAAAAGATTGAGGAACTGAACAATACGATTGACAGCCTTAACAAGGAAATAGACAGACTAAACGAGCAAATAATTGTCCTTAATGACCGAATTCAGGTTCTTATCCAGGAAAATGCCCGTATGCAGTCTAAGATAAAAGAGCAGGAAAAGATTATTGAGGAGCAGACTGTAAGAATTGAGGGGCTTGAAGCACAAGTTGCAGAACAGCTTGCAAAAATTGCCGCTCTTACCGATAATCTTGCAAAATGCGAAGCGGAGATTGAGGAAAATCATAAGAAAATTACTTATCTTACGGACAAGACCGAATCTCTCACTAATATTCTTAATGTTGAGCGAAAAACAAATCAGGAACGCATCGCCAAGATGAATGCTGATTTTGAAGAAAAAACAAGAGCAGCAAAAGAGGCTCATGACGCAGAGGTTAAGTCGCTTAAACAGAAAATTGACGATGCTAATGCCGCTCACGCCAAGCATATTGCAGAGCTTAATGCGGAGTTTGCCGACAAAGCAAATGTGGCAGAGCAGAAGCGTTTGCAGGAGCTTGCTGAGAAGCAGTCAGAGCATGAAAAGCAAATTGAACAGATTAAGCAGGCAAATACTAATGCAGCCGCAGCTGTTGATGCAAAGCATGCTTCGGAAATCAGAAAAGTGCAAAAGTCTGTTGACAAGCGTGTGGACGCAGCCAAGAAGGCGGCTGAAAAGCAGTATATGTCAATGCTTAAGGAACTAAAGGCACAGCACGCAAAAGAGCTTGCCGATGCAAAACGCAAGGCAAGAGAAGAAGTAAGGCTTGCTAAGCAAAAGGCTAAGTCGGAGATAAGACTTATAAAACAAAAAGCAAGAAAAAATATGTTTACACAGGAAGAGCTTAACGATATAAATTGATTTTATTTTCAGAAAGGCAAACCGATGAGAAATTCGACTTCGCCCAACAGACACACGGGCAGAATGATTACAAAAAACTTAATAATTCTGCTTGTGCTTCTCGTTGTCGCATTTTTGTCGATGTGGGCGTGGTTTACAAACCGACAGTCTGCTGAAGCAGGCGGAATCAATTTAGAGTGCAAGGCTCCCGACGGAGTTGAAATTGCTGTTGTAGCTCCGGGTGAGATTCCGACGGAAGAGGACTTTCGGGAGGGCGGAATTTTAATTAAGGATCAGGCATTTTTAGAGGATTTTGAGTTGTCGGAGGTAACATCTGACGGAGTTAATTTTTACAAGCCTGCCCTTGTTCAGTCAAACGGTATGGCAAGCCCCGACCTTGATGCAGACTGGGATACTGCGGTTGCCAATGAGAGCTATTTAAGCTTTGACCTTTATATTCGTTCAGAATCAAGCCAGATTGTTTCACTTACAACAAACTCAAAGTTTACAGCTTTGTCGTCTGTGCTGACAGGAGAGAATGCAGGAAACAAAAGTGATTACGGTAATTTTTCAAAGGATTGCATTGTGGGAGCCTCAAGATTTTCTGTTGTAAACAGTGACGACGCAACAAGAGAAATGCTTTGGATACCTCGTCCGGATCTGTACTTCAGCTCACAGGGAACCCCATCGGTTACGGAAAATGTAACTGAAAACCAGTATGACGGAATAACCTATCGACACAATTATTATGAAGTAAACGGTGCGGTAAAGACGCTTAAAACAATGGATGACAGTCTTGTTACGACTTCAATCTTTAACGGTTCGGAGTACGTGCTTCCCAAAAAAACAGAGATTGCAAGGCTGAGTGTGCGTGGCGACGACGGACACTATACAAATCATGTCACCTGCAATATGTGGATAGAGGGTGAGGACACAGAGGACAGACTGGCTCTTGTAAAGGGACAGTTTAAAATAACTCTTGATTTAACTATAAAATAAAGTATAATTAATAGGAAAGGAGATGAGAGTATGAAAATGAAAAATCCTTTTAGTTTTTTTTCGGATGCTTTCTCGCAAAAAAGAATTTGCGGCCGTAAAAAACTGACTGCTTCATACCTCTCGATTTTTCTTGTTTTTATGCTTTTGATTTCATCCACTTTGGCGTGGTTTACGGTAAACGACACAGCGGATATATCCTCGGATACATTTACAATGGAGTCTGTTTCGGGTCTTCGTGTAAATGACGGTGAGGATTTAAAAAACCACATCTCTATTGAAAATCTTGTATTGTCCGAAGCGTCAAGCGTTGACGGAAGAAATATGTATTTTCCTACTACGGGAACCTTTACAAACAACACCTCTGAAATGGTATTTCGTGAGGGAAACGCAGGAGATAAAAACGAAAACTACTGCCATGAGGAGTTTAACCTAAAGGGCGACTCGGGCGTTACATATGTATATATCAAAAGCTACTCTGTTACAGTTGACCGCAAACAGGGTGATCAGACGGTTTCCGAAGTTTTTGACGGCTCAACAAAAATAACTTATGACAGTAACGGGATTCCGATTGCACAGGAAAAGCACGCCGAGTGTCCCGTGAGAATTTCTTTTATAGGCGACAGCTCTCAAACACCTATCGTACTTGATCCGTCAGCTCTTATCAATAATTATGCGACGGATTATAACGCTGTCGCTTCTATTGATGAAAACGGCAAGGCGTCAACAATGAAGTCCGAAGCTTCGTCTTTTTCGGATTATTACTACGCAACAGGTAAGCCGATATTTACATTGGTCGGTTCTCAGCCTCTCACCGTAGCGATGGTTGTATGGCTTGAGGGTACAAGCGAGGCGTGTGATCAGTACGCAGGACAGAAAATATCCATAGATATTGAGCTTGAGAGTAACTGGACCAATATGGACTACATTACATTTGTAGATGATACATTACCCGATAACGACGGCGGTCAAACGCACTGGATAAACAATAACAATGACTGTTTTGTTGTTATGACATACAGAGATGTTAATGCTGACAATGCAATGAAATCCGTTGTTATGAAGCAGGAGGATACATACGAGTGGATGGCTCCTATCCCTGATAATATAATTACAGATATATCTTTTTACAGATACAGCCTAAATGAGGAAGTTATTTACAACGCTTGGCACACTTTTGAGGGAGTGGATGTTCAGCTCAACGAGACATCGAGCAAATGGGCTTTGCAGGAGGTCGGTCCCGATAAGCTTCAGGAATACCGTACAAGCGACGGTACTTCAAGCGGTGAGATAGAGAGAGTTTACACAGCCCGAAGGGGTAACGGTCACGGTATGGTAGCCGAGGATGATGAAAATTTGCAGAGAAAACGACTTTCTCCGTGTATCGGATACTGGGGAACACCGTCAACCGTCCCCGAAACTACCGCTGCGACAACTGCTCCGAGCGGCGAAACCGTGCCGACGAACCCGTCTCAGTCAGAGGATACCGTTACAATATCTATCTCACTCGGTCAGATTAAACCTTGGGTACAGGGAAATCTTGAAAACAACGGATATGAGTTGTATATTGAGTTCAGCGACGGAAGCCTTGTGAAAATGGACAGGGTGAGTGCAGACTACTATGAAAACAAAGCGGTTACGGCAAAACTTAACACGACGGTCAAGAGTTTTACGCTTAAGAGTGCGTCCCATACAAAGTTTTTGCCGCTTGAATCACCGGTTTTGATTACGAGCAACAGAAATATGTCGTTCCAGATGACAAACGATGATACTGTTATAAGAACAGGATAAAAAGGAGGTGTCACAGTGAAAAAGAAGCTTGTACAGGTTAAAGAAGTTTTAAATAAGAACAGAAAATCACGCTACGGTTTTCTTCTGTCAGCTGTGGCACTCGTTGAAGTAATTATGATATTGCTTGTTTCAACATTTGCCTGGGTTGAAACGATTTCGTCTATCAAAATCAGCAATGCTTTGGGAAATATTGCTACCTACACCTACACGAACGCGGAGGTTGGAACAGGTGAGGGCTATTCCGGAAAGCCTATTGACCTCTCGGAGTATTTTCTTGCATCGGGCAATATTCATCTTTCATCTGCATCAAGTGCAGACGGAAAGGAGTTTTATTTTCCACAGGTTGCAAACGCAAATGCGTCAAGCAACCTGTACAGAAAAGGCTCAATTAATGATAAAAACACTAATTACATAAGCTTTTCTTTCAGAGTACAGGCAAAGGGAACAAGTGCAAGCTTTTACTTTGACAAAGTTCCTACCTTTAAAATCGGCGATACTCCCATAAGCGACAATACCGTTAGATTGGCAATTTCTGTTTCGGATTCAATAAATGATTTGGGCGAAACCAAGGTATATTCTTACAATGCAATTGACAGCGAATATGTTGTCGGCAATGTTGACGGAACGGAAGTCGCTACAACAAAGGTATATGCTTTTGAAGATTACGACAATAACAATGACAGTGAAGAAAATATTTTGTTTTCCGTTGATAAGGACAAAGAAAAGATAGTTACATTGACTCTTTGGCTTCAGGATCCGGAAAAAACCGCCGATTATGCCGGAAAATCTGTTACGGCGGATGATTTTAAAATTGTAACCAGCGTAAAGAATACGACAATTAACTTTATTGACAGAACATCTGCACACAACAGTGCCGATGCAACAAAACCGACATGGAATTGGGTCGGAAACGACAATGCGAAGCTTTGGATTTATACAGCGTCCGGTGAGATTTTTGAAATGAATAAGGTTGTAAATGACGACCCCGATTCAGTTGATCCGCCGATGTGGACTATAACCGTGCCCAGTGACAGTCTCGGAGATACAAACGGCGATTTTTATTTCTACAGAACGGACGATGTGGTGGAAAGTCCATTGCCGAATAACTATTGGAATTTTTGGAAAACAAAGCTTTCACTGGCGGGCACTGCGACTGTTCCGACATACACCGCCTATGGAAATACAAAAACAGGTTCTAATGAGGGCTACGGCACATGGGGAGATGTTGCCGAAATCAAGGTGCTCGGAGACGGTGCAGAGGATATTTTGAAAACACCTGCCGAGGGAGATAATCCACAGGCACTTACAATCAGAACAGGCAACGGCACCGAAGTGCCGATGAACTGGAACAATAATTTTTGGAGAGCATATATTCCAAACGACTCTGATTCAAAGAATTTGACTGTGATGTTCTCTGACGGTGCTACGGCTTACAATATTGAGGCTGTAAACAGAGACTTGACGGAGAATGCATCTACCTACCGAGTAACATCGGCAACAACAGGTTATTGGGAACCACCTGCCGTTATCAAGGCGGTTGTACCGCAAGAGTACGCTGCCATGGGTAAGGTTGAAGTCAGCGGCGGCCCTGTAGGGGCTGCAACCGTTAAGGTAACAAAGGGAACAACCGTTAAATTTACTGCGACACCCGCTTCCGACGGCTATGCATTTGAGGGCTGGTATTCAGACCCTGAATGCACAAAGCTTGCACAAAAAACAAGTGAGTTTAACTTTACTGCTGCCGAAAAGGATAAAACATATACATACTATGCAAAATTCCAGTATAATGTACGCCTTACCGCTAAAACAGACGGTGTAGAGGGCGACGATGCGGGCGGCAAGGTCCAGATCAACGAGGACGGTACACCGGGAGCAAAGGTCAGTCTGCCTGTATTAAAGGGCGGTTCGGTTAAGCTTATTGCACTGCCGAATACTGAAGATTACAAGTTTATGGGCTGGTATGATACAAATAATCAGCTTGTTTATGACAGTACAAAGACGACTGTTAATATCACTGATTTACAAAAGCCCATTAACCTTTTTGCGGTTTACAATGTTAAAAAGTTTGTGCTTGAGGCATACGCTTCAACTGACGCAATAAAGGAAAACGACAAGGGCGGTACCGTAAAGTTTGACTCTCAAACCTCATCTGGAGCTTATGCAAAGGTTAAGGTTGCATGTACGGGAGAGGCTACTTTTATTGCAGTTGTAAAAGATGTTGACGGTTACGAATTTGCAGGCTGGTACAGTGACGAAGCTTGCACAAACCTTGTCACCAAGGAGCTTACATATACAGCAAATAAAAATACACAGTTTAAAACACTGTATGCCAAATTTGTCCTCAAAAAGTATGATGCAGCGGCTGTTTCCGTAACTAATAATGATGAGAAAAACACCTCGGGCGGTACAGTACAGATTACTGCCGACGGTGTGACTACCCCGGCTGATTCTACCGCAACAACCAAGGTTACTCACGGCACAACCGCAAAATTTACTGCTTCCGCTAACCCAGGTTACAGCTTTACCGGCTGGTACACGAGTGCAAGCAACGGTACTTTACTCAGCGAAGACGCTGTTTACAGCGTTGAGGGCGTTGCGGGCGACATAAAGGTGTACGCAATGTTCAAGCAGGTATTTACCGTTTCGCTTACCTCCAAAACTGACGGAGAAGTAAACGGAAACGGCGGTTCCGTTAAGGCGGGATCAAGTGCGGAGGGCGCGTCATCTGTTGCTAATGTAAATTACGGTGACAGTATCAGCATTAAGGCAACGCCTGCCGACATAAGCTACAGCTTTGTAAAATGGGTTGACCCGTCGGGTGTATCATACGGGGGAGAGACCGAAATAACCCTTACAGATGTTAAGGAAGATATATCACTTTATGCTGAGTTTGTTAAAAAGACATTCACAATAGAGGCCTATGCTGTTTCTGAAGGAAACCAAGGCGGCGAGGGCGGCTCTGTTTCCTTCGGTACAGAGGCTCAGTCAGGGGCATATGTAAGCGTTGTAGTTGATTACAACGGCAATGTAACTTTCGGTGCATTTGTAAATGCAGACGACGGATACGAATTTAAGGGCTGGCACGAAAAAGCCGATTGCTCTGACCCCGCAATAAGCACCAATACTCAGTACACTCTCGAAAATGTTACCGAAAACAAGACTCTTTATGCTGAATTCAGGCTAAAGAGATATACGGTGACTGCCGCAGCCGTTACCGAGGGCGGTACAAATGCAGGTGAAATCGCAGAAATCAGAGACGGTTCGGAGGTCCAGGCGGGTTCAACAATCAATATAAATAATGTGGCACACAACAGTACGGTAACGCTTCTTGCAAAACCTGTTGCAGGTGCGACTTTTGACGGTTGGTACGACGCCGAAGCAGGCGGAAATCGCCTTGATGACCCTGAATCTGAATCCCTCACAATAACCGTGACGGATAATATGACCGTTTATGCAAGATTTACCGCCCCCGATGATATAATGACGACAATTTACTTTGCTGAGCGTCAAAGTTTTATTAACTACTATGCGTATGTATATGACTTTGATGATGAAACCGTTGTCCATTCCGGCGAGTGGCCCGGTCAGTTGCTTGAGAAAGACGCAGTAACAGGCTACTATAAATATACATTTGCAACAACATACAACGGTAAATTCCGTGTTATTGTAAATAACGGATCGGGTGTTCAATATCCGAGCGGTAACCAACCCGGTCTTGAGGGCGAATACGGTAAAACCTATTTGTTCTCGGGCACTACAATGACGGAGTATAATCCTGTAAGCGTTACGCTGAACGCGGTTTCGGTCAATGCATCGGGAGTTGCCCAGTCAAACGGATTTACAGGCGGATCAATAACGGTTGACGGAAAAGTATATACATCGGCAAATACTTTTGCAGTCAACAAGGGTACATCGTTTTCTGCAACCGCAACCGCAAGCGGAAGCTACGAGTTTGCAGGTTGGTATGATAATGCAGAATGTGTAGGAGACCCCGTTAGTACGGGTGAATTAAATATAAATCCGCAACAAAGTTTAACATATTACGCTAAGTTTATTGAGCAGGAACCTGATAATATTGTTTATCTCAAGCCAAATGCTAACTGGTTATCGGACGGCGCACGCTTTGCGATCTATGTATTCGGCAACGACGGTGATGCATGGGTAAGCATGACGGATTTAGGCAACGGATATTATTCCGCACAAATTCCTGAAGGAAGCTGGAATGGCATTATTTTCTGCCGTATGAATCCAGGAACAACCGATGATAACTGGGATAATAAGTGGAATCAGTCAGTTGACCTCAACATTCCGACAGACAGCAATAATTGCTATACGGTTGCAGACGGTGCTTGGGATAAAGGCGGCGGAAGCTGGGGACAGTATCCGAATTAACAAGTGATTTGTACTTACTTTAAGTGTTGCAGTTTATTGACATAAGTTTACATCATTTATAATGAAATGGGAGGTGATACCGTGAAAAAATCAAAGCTTATTTTAGTGTCGATGCTTGCGTTGGTGCTGTGCTTTATGTGCTTAACATCTATGACTTTTTCATGGTTTAACCGCCCTCAAAGTAATAAGGGTGATTCGCTAGGCTGGAATATTGATTACGAAACTTCTGTCGGAAGCGGTATCTCTATGGTTACATATGAGTCTTTAGACGGAGGAGTAAGCTATAACGAAGAAGCTACGGTCACCGATTTTAGCAATTCTGTAGGTATTGCACCGGGCGAACGCAAATGGTACAGGACGGACATAATTAACAGCGGTGACTCACATCAGAGCGTTTCGCTTTATTTGTCGTCCCTTTCATTGACGGAAGACGCACAGGGCAGTTTTTATCTCGGCGTAAATAAGCCGCTTAAAACATATAAAAACTATTTTGATCAAGCGTCTTTTGCAACGACAAATGAAAAGGCTAACATAAGCACAATGCGAGTTTATTTTCAGCCCAAGAGCAATGATATGCAGGAACCTGATGTAAACTGGCGAAACAAAAATTACTATGTATGCTACGGTGTCGGCAGTACGCCTAATACATATGTTCAGCTTACACAAACACCTACGAGCGGTACTTTTTACGCTGATATTCCGGCAAATGCTACGCAGTTATTTTTCTCCGTGCAGGATTGGAATCAGTCGTATCAAAGAACACAAACATTTTCTGATTTGCAGTCGGACGGTCAGTCTGCCGTAAGCTCTCTTGTGTTTTGGCTCAACGGCACATATGATTCAAATGGAAGCAATAATGCACAGGCAGATAAGGTAAAGCTTACAGAGGGTGCAAACATTGTAAACTATTATAAAAATATATCTCTGCCTGCGGCTGAAACATTTAATGCTTCACTTTTGTTCGGAACCGATTACATAGGCAATTCCGTTACCTATACATCGGAGAACGACGGCGTGTTTACCGTGGATTCCGTTACCGGTGTCATCAACGCTGTTTCCGAGGGCTCGGCTAAACTTATAACCGAGGTTAAAGGCAATTACAATGATGTTGTCAGAGTAGAAACCAACATCAAGGTAGGCAAGGAAATTACCGATACCGTCATAGGAGATGTTCCCATAGTCACAAATTTGAAGGTTGACGGACTTAACGCAGACGGAGAACAGACAGTTGAGTCGGTTTATTGGTACATCAAAAACGACGCCGAATCGGGTTTGTTGGTTTATGACATTTCGGATATTTACCTTACTTTGTAAGATGATTATTAATAACTCAAAAACAAAAGGGTTGCTTGCACAGCCCTTTTTTGTTATATGCAGGTCTTGCACAGCCTAAGGAAAGAAGTAACAGACATTGAGAAATCAAGTGCTATAAGAACTTATAATCTGATTAATTTACAGTAAACGGGGATATTATGAATAAGAATAAAGTTTTACGCACAGTTAATATAATAAAAAATATTATTTGCTGGATGGTTGTAGCGGTGTTGGTGTTTTCACTCGCTGTATTTTTTGCTTCGAGAATAAACGGGGCAACTCCTACGGTTTTCGGCTATTCAATATTCAGAGTTTCAAGCGGAAGTATGGAGCCTGAGCTTTCGGTGGGAGATGTAATACTTGACAAAACGGTAGATGACAAGAGCAGTATTAAGGTTGGAGATGTCATAACATTTGAAAGCGAGGAGCTTGGGAATATTTTAGTTACACACAAGGTAATAAAAGCACCCTATACCGAAAACGGAGTCCTAATGCTTCAGACAAAGGGTGTCGCAAACGATGTTGCTGACGAGCCTGTCAGAGCTGACAGCGTAAGAGGAATAATGGTTTGTAAAATTCCTTTTCTAAATACCGTTTACAATGTATTTTTATCGCCTTGGGGTCTTTTGATAATTATAGGACTTGTTGTTTTAATATTTATTGATGAGATTATAGTTATAGTAAGAATACTTACAAACAACACCAAATCAAAAAAAGACGCAGAAAATATTAATGACATTATAGAAAGATTACAGGCAGAAAAAACGGGAGATGAAGTGGCAGAAGCAGAAAAATCAAATAAACAAAATAAAGAGAATCAAGCAAAATGCGGGAATGATGAAAATGAAAAGTGATAAAAATAAGACGGTGTACCAAAAAATTTATGACGCAGTTTTGCAGATACCGTACGGCAGAGTAGCTACATACGGACAAATAGCCGAAATGGCAGGCAACAGGTATTACGCAAGGGCTGTAGGAAACGCACTTCACAACAACCCGGCGCCTAATATAATCCCGTGTTATCGTGTTGTAAATGCAAAAGGAGAACTTGCAAAGGGATTTGCTTTCGGCGGTATAAAACAGCAGGAAAAACTGCTTGAAGCAGAGGGAATAGCTGTCTGCAACGGCAAAGTGGACCTCAAAAAATACGGTTTTAATCCGTTTTTGCAGTAACAAATTGATATTAATGTAATAAATTAATAAAATTTATTCAAATTTTGCCGTCTGACAGCGTCATTTAACATCAATATAAAAACGCTTATAGATTTTTTGCTTTTATAAAAATTCGTTTTTTATGTTAAAATTTAGGAATGTGATATATTAATACCAAAAATTGTTAGTTTTTAACAGTTTTATATTTTGTGAATTTGAATTTTCTTTATATTGCAAGATAAAATAAAAAATACCGATAAATTCACAAAAACAGGTCGAAAAATGAATAATCATATTTTATATATTGCTAAAATGAATAAATATTTTGTAAAATATTATGACACTTCTGCATTAATTGTATCTTTTATTTTAGACAAAAATATGTTATAATGTTATCAAGTACAGTAAAAACGAAAGAAGGAGTGATTTTATGAATTATATTTACGGGGATTATTCAACCAATACTCCGGAAATAGATGTTCTTGCAAAAAAGATAACGGACAACTCCATAATTGACCCTACTCTTTATACAAAATACGATGTAAAAAGAGGCCTCAGAGATATTGACGGTAAAGGTGTTCTTACGGGCCTGACAGATATTTCCACAATTAACCAAAATAAACTTGTTGACGGAAAGCTTGTTCCCTGCGACGGTGAGCTTTACTACCGCGGCTATAATGTGAACGATATTATTGACGGAATCACCAAAGATGACCGCTTTGGATTTGAAGAAACGGTTTATTTGCTTTTGTTCGGCGAGATGCCTAATGAAAAAGAGCTGGAGGATTTTAAACAGCTTCTTGTACAGTACAGAACACTTCCGCAGAATTTTGTGCGTGATGTAATTTTAAAGGCGCCGAGTGAGGATATGATGAACTCCATAGCGAGAAGTGTTCTCACGCTTTTCTGTTATGACAAAAACCCTAACGACACATCAATCAACAATGTTTTAAGGCAGTGTATTCAGCTTATTTCGGTATTTCCGCTTTTGTCGGTTTACGGATACCATTCATACAACCACTATTTGCGTGACAAGAGCCTTTATATTCACCGTGCCGACCCGTCCATGTCGACGGCAGAGGTCATATTGTCATTGCTTCGTCCCGACAGAAAATATACCCCTCTTGAGGCAAAGGTGCTTGATATGGCGCTTATTCTCCATATGGAGCATGGCGGCGGTAATAACTCAACTTTTACAACTCATGTGGTAACCTCATCGGGTACGGATACTTATTCAACGGTTGCGGCAGCTCTTGCGTCTCTTAAGGGACCTAAGCACGGCGGTGCAAATGTAAAGGTTTACGAAATGTTTGAGGACATGAAAAAACATGTCAATGACTGGAATGATGACGAGGCTATTTCAAATTACCTTGAAAAAATACTTGACAAACAGGCGTTTGACGGCAAGGGACTTATTTACGGTATGGGTCACGCTGTTTACACAATTTCAGACCCGAGACAGAAGATTCTGAAAGGTTCTGTTCAAAAGCTTGCTTTGGCAGAGGGATATGAAGATGAGTTTAAACTTTATGAGAAAGTTGAACGCATTGCACCCGAGGTAATCGGTAAAAAGCGTAAAATCTACAAGGGCGTTGCCTCGAATGTTGATTTTTACAGCGGTTTGCTTTACAGTATGCTTAAAATTCCGTGCGAGCTTTATACCCCGATGTTTGCAACTGCCCGTATCGCAGGCTGGAGTGCTCACAGACTTGAGGAACTTGTAAATGCAGGAAAAATCATAAGACCGGCGTATATGAGTATTTCAAAGAAGAAGCAGTATGTTCCGCTTGAAAACAGGTAAATAACAAATTTTAACAAATTACGCCGTTGTTAAGCGGCGGCGGGTATTAAGATAAAATTAAATATTAAATTAAAGTGAATGAGTTTGATGTTTATCGGACTCATTCACTTTGTTTTAAGAAATATTATCTGTAAAATTTATGTATACGGTTGCAGTTCGCCGACAAATATCTACAAAATGCGATATATGTTTATTGCATTAAAAAAACAAAAATGTTACAATAAAACGGGAAGATAATTTCTAAATTAGAATTATAAATAATTTTAAAAATATTATAATGAAGTGATATAAGTTTAAAACAGATATATATTTGTTTTGTACCTTTTGGGACAAAACTTTGATGATACGGAGGCAGTGCTTTGAGATTAGGACTTGATATTGGTTCAACAACAATAAAATGCGTTGTGCTTGACGACGAAAACAACTTAATATACAGCACTTATGAACGCCATTTTTCGCAAATCACCGAGAAGATTGCCGAGATACTGTGCAGGGTACGCGACAAGGTGCCGTCGGTTGAAAACGCATATGTCGCAATGTCGGGCTCTGCCGGAATGGGTGTTTCACAAGCTTGCTCGATTGATTTTGTTCAGGAGGTTTACGCAACAAGAATTGCCGCAAATACTTTTTTGCCGGGCACGGATGTTGTGATAGAACTCGGAGGCGAGGACGCCAAAATTCTCTTCCTTACAAACGGCCTTGAGGTTAGAATGAACGGAACCTGCGCCGGCGGTACGGGCGCGTTTATCGACCAGATGGCGACTTTGCTTGATGTAAAGCTTGAGGATTTGGACGAACTTGCAAAACAGCATGAAAAAACATATACAATAGCGTCACGCTGCGGCGTGTTTGCAAAGTCTGATATTCAGCCGCTTTTAAACGAGGGTGCGAGAAAGAGCGATATTGCCGAAAGCATATTCAACGCCGTTGTCAGCCAGACGGTTGCAGGTCTTGCGCAGGGAAGAGAAATTGAGGGTCAAGTGGTATATTTGGGAGGTCCGCTCACATTTATGAGCGAGCTTAGAAACTGCTTTGACCGCACACTCGGCACAAAAGGAATCTGTCCCGAAAATTCGCTGTACTATGTAGCCTGCGGTGCGGCTTTGTGTGCCGATAAGACTATTGATTTTGACAAAGTTATAAGCGAGATCAAAAACTACAAAGGTTCAGGCAACTTTGCGTTTAATCCGCCGCTTTTTGAAAGCGAGGAGGACTACAAGGCGTTTACCGAAAGACACAGCAGGGCGACTGTAAAGCAAAAAGAGCTAAAGGGGTACAAGGGTAAGGCTTATATAGGAATGGACGCAGGCTCTACCACGGTAAAGGGTGTTGTGCTCAATGATAACGGAGAGCTGCTGTATTCAAAATATGTGCCGTCCAAAGGAAATCCCGTTGAAATTATCAAGGCATTTTTGGAAGAAGTATATACGATTAATCCCGAAATTAATGTTGCGTCGTCTGCCGTTACGGGCTACGGCGAGGATATTATAAAGAACGCATTCGGCGTCGATTACGGAATAGTCGAGACCATTGCTCATTTTACGGCGGCTAAGTATTTTATGCCTGATGTTGAGTTTATTATTGACATCGGAGGGCAGGATATTAAGTGCTTTAAGATTCATAACGGGGCAATCGACAACATATTCCTTAACGAGGCTTGCTCATCGGGCTGCGGCAGCTTTTTGCAGACATTTGCAAATGCTCTCGGATATGAAATCAAGGATTTTGCAAAACTCGGATTGTTTGCGAAGCGTCCCGTTGACCTCGGCTCACGCTGTACGGTGTTTATGAATTCAAGCGTAAAGCAGGCTCAAAAGGACGGTGCCACAATAGAGGATATCTCGGCAGGCCTTTCTCTGAGCGTAGTAAAAAATGCACTTTACAAGGTTATTCGTGCGTCAAGTCCCGAGGAACTCGGCAAAAAGGTTGTTGTTCAGGGCGGAACATTCCTAAATGACGCGGTTTTGCGTGCGTTTGAAATGGAGATGGGCGTTGAGGTTGTAAGGCCTAATATTGCGGGACTTATGGGTGCTTACGGTGCGGCTCTTTATGCGAAGAACAAGTCAAAGGGCAAGGCACAGAGCACACTTTCGGATATGAATGAGCTTAAAAACTTTGTTCACGAAATCAAAGTTGCAAACTGCGGACTTTGTAACAACAACTGCCGCCTTACAATAAATACATTCGGCGGCGGAAGAAAGTTTATTGCGGGCAACAGGTGCGAACGCCCAATTACAAAGCGGAGTGCGTCAAATGACCTTAATATGTATCAGTATAAGCTGAAACTTTTGGATTCTTACAAGCCTGTAGAGGGACTTCGTGGCAAGCTCGGAATACCTATGGGTCTTAATATGTTTGAGCTTTACCCGTTTTGGTACAGATTTTTAACTGAGCTTAAATTTGAGGTTTTTAAGTCGCCGTATTCAAGCAGAGCTCTCTATCAGAGAGGTCAGCAGACGATTCCGAGCGACACCGTGTGTTTCCCCGCGAAGCTTATGCACGGTCATGTTCAAACGCTTATTGACCAGGGAGCGGAAACGATATTTTATCCTTGTCTTTCATATAACTTTGACGAGCATCTCGGTGATAATCATTACAACTGTCCGGTAGTTGCGTATTATCCGGAAGTAATTAAGAATAATATGAAAGATATAAATAAGGTTCACTTTGTTAAGGAATATTTCGGCATTCACCGCCCGAAAGATTTTCCGCAAAAGGCGTATGAAACGCTTTCTCAGCACTTCCCCGACCTTACGCTTAATGAAGTGAGAATTGCCGCAAAGAAAGCGTATGAGGAGCAGGCTGAATACAGGAAAAAGGTGATTGAAAAGGGTAACGAGATAATTGAAGCTGCCGAGAAACAGGGTAAAAAGATTTTTGTCCTTGCAGGCAGACCGTATCATATTGACCCCGAAATCAACCACGGAATCGACAAGCTTATTTCAAGCTTTGATGTTGCAATAGTCAGCGAGGATGTTGTTTCTCCGAGAGTTGAAAAATTTACGACGCATGTTCTCAATCAGTGGACATATCATTCAAGGCTTTATGCAGCGGCAAAGTATGTTACAACACGCAAGGATATGGAGCTTGTACAGCTTGTGTCGTTTGGATGCGGCGTTGACGCGATAACCACTGATGAGGTGAGGGAAATCCTCGAAACCAACAATAAGATTTACACACAGATTAAGATAGATGAGATTACAAATCTCGGTGCGGTCAAAATCCGTATCCGCAGTCTGCTTGCGGCAATAGACAATGATTAAAATCATACAGAATAGGCAATGAGTAAGCAGACAAAAGGAAATTGTGTTTGAAAGGGATTGTGTTATGGCAGAGTTAAAATATGACAAAAAAACAGGTCGTTTGCTGTTTACAAAGCAAATGAAAAAAGAATATACCATTCTTATGCCGAATATGGCTCCCATTCACTTCCGAATTTTGCGTAATGTATTTACGCATTACGGCTATAAATCGGAGCTTCTTGACACAACAGGTCCCGAGATTGCTCAGACAGGGCTTAAATATGTCCATAACGACACCTGCTATCCTGCCTTGCTTGTTATCGGTCAGTTTATTCACGCTTTGCAAAGCGGCAAGTACGATGTACACAAGACGGCTCTTTTAATTACGCAGACGGGCGGCGGCTGCCGTGCTTCAAACTACATTTTTCTTTTAAGAAAAGCTCTGAAAAAAGCGGGACTTGAGTTTGTGCCGGTAATATCACTTTCGTTCGGTATGGAGCACAACAGCGGATTTTCTCTAACAATTCCGCTTATACGCAGGTTTGCGGCCGGCCTTGTTTACGGCGATCAGCTTATGCTGCTGTCAAACCAGACTAAGCCCTATGAGATAAACAAGGGTGAGAGCATGGCTCTTGTAGATGAGTGGAGCGACAAAATTTCTCAGCTTCTCACGGAGGGAAAGGGCTATACGCTTGAGGAAATTGATGATAACCTGCGTAAAATAACAAAATCCTTTTCAAAAATCGAGCTTAACAAAGTGCCGAAAGTCAAGGTCGGTATCGTCGGCGAAATATATGTTAAGTATTCAAAGATGGCAAACAACGGCTTGGAGGACTTTTTGGCTGAACAGGGCTGCGAAGTTTGTGTGCCGGGAATTATGGGATTTGCTTCCTTTAAAATTGATAACAGACTTGAAGATATCAAAATGTTCGGCGGTAGCTCGATAAAATTTAAGGTATGCAAGATGCTGTTTAACTATATTACAAAGCTTGAGGGGCTTATGATTGACGCTGCTAAGGAATACGGTTTTGTACCACCCCACAGGTATGCTCATACAAAGGAGCTTGTAAAGGGAGTAATTGGTTACGGCAGCAAAATGGGCGAGGGCTGGCTGCTTACGGCAGAGATGCTTGAGCTTGCGGAAACGGGCTATGAAAACATCGTGTGTACACAGCCGTTCGGCTGTCTGCCGAATCATATAAACGGCAAGGGCGCAATAAGAAAGATTAAAGAGATAATGCCGAATGCAAATATAGTTACGATTGACTATGACCCCGGTGCTCCGAAAGTTAACCAGGAAAACAGGATAAAGCTTATGCTTGCTGTTGGAAAAGAGGAACTTGAAAAGAAACTTGCAGCACAAAAACACGGCGCTGAACAAGAGGGTTAGGAAAACACTAAGGAATAATAAAGATGTACCTCCTTTATTACTTTAAAAATAAGGGAGGTTTTTATTAAATGGGCGGTATCAGTAAGTAAAATTATGAGGGGAATTTGTTATGAGTCAAAAAAATAAAAGCGACAAGCCAAAACTGAAATTTAATAAGATTTTTAATATTCGTGAAATGCGTGAGCACAAAGTCAAAACGGCGATATATTTTATAATCAGAACAATTCTTGTTGCTATTATTGTTTACGCCGTAATAAACGGAAACTGGGAAAATGTTATGACATGTGCATTGTCATTTGTACTTCTTATGATTCCGTCCTTTATTGAAAACAAGCTTCAAATCGACCTCCCGAATGTTATGGAGGTCATAATGATAATTTTTGTTTTTGCGGCTAATGTGCTTGGTGAGCTTGGGGCATTTTATGAAAAAATACCGATATGGGATACAATGCTTCATACGCTCAACGGTTTTATATGTGCAGGAGTAGGATTCGGTCTGATTGATATTTTAAACCGAAACAAAAGGATAAAAATGAATTTGTCACCTCTTTTTGTGTGTCTTTTTTCGTTTTGTTTTTCAATGACTGTCGGTACTGTCTGGGAGTTTTTTGAGTTTGGAATGGATATGCTGTTTTCAAAGGATATGCAGAAAGATACGGTTATTTACACAATTAATTCATACCTTTTGTCAGGAGACGAAAACAAGATAACTACCGTTAAGGGTATTACAGATACAGTTGTAAACGGACAAAGCCTCGGAATCAACGGTTATCTTGATATCGGGCTGATAGATACAATGAAAGATTTGATTGTAAACTTTATAGGTGCGGTCGTGTTTAATATAGCAGGATTTTTCTATATAAAGGGCAGAGGCAAGAAGTCAAAATTTGTAGAAAACTTTATACCGCAGAGAAAATAACCCTTACGGCGTGAGGATAATCTCGATTTATCCTCCGCTGTTTTATTTTGTCATTAAAAAATGCAAAAAAACGCTTGAAAAAAGTTGCCTTAAGCCGTATAATGTAGGTGTATGAGTGTATTTTTGGGCTCAACAATATATTGAAAGGAGATGTACATATGATTTATTCAAAAGAAGTTGAAAATATGTGTACAGTTGCAAAAGGACCAAAACACGGTCCCGCACCTATCCCCGAAGAGGGAAAATGGGTAAAGTCTTATGAGATTAAAGATATTTCCGGTCTTTCACACGGAATCGGCTGGTGTGCTCCGCAGCAGGGAGCATGTAAGCTCACACTTAATGTAAAAGACGGTATCGTGCAGGAGGCTCTTGTTGAAACAATCGGCTGTTCGGGCATGACACACTCGGCTGCAATGGCTGCTGAAATTCTCCCTAACAAGACACTGCTTGAGTGCCTTAATACAGACCTTGTTTGCGATGCTATCAACACCGCTATGAAAAACATTTTTGAGCAGCTCGTTTACGGCAGAAGCCAGACAGCTTTCTCTGAGGGCGGACTTCCTATCGGTGCAGGTATGGAGGATCTCGGTAAGGGCCTTCGCAGCCAGGTAGGTACAATGTACAGCACAAACGCAAAGGGCGTTCGTTACATGGAAATGGCAGAGGGCTATGTTCTTAAAACTGCTCTCGATGAGAATAACGAAGTTATCGGCTATCAGTTTGTAAAGCTCGGCAAGATGCTCGAGGACATTCGTCACGGCGTTGAGCCCAACGAAGCTTTCAAAAACAACATCGGTCAGTACGGTCGTTTTGACAATGCGGCTAAGTACATTGACCCAAGAGAAGAGTAATTCGGTAAGGAGGTCACAACAATGGCAGTAACATTTGAAAGTATGGAAAGAAGAATGCCTAAAATTGAGAAGTGCCTTGCCGAATACGGTATTGCAAATCTTGAAGAGGCAAGAAAGATTTGTAACGATTTGGGCTTTGACCCTTATCAGATTGTTAAGGATGTTCAGCCTATCGCTTTTGAAAACGCAGGCTGGGCTTATACTCTCGGCTGTGCGGTTGCAGTTAAAAAGGGTGTTAAGACAGCTGCTGAGGCTGCTGAGGCTATCGGTATCGGCCTTGAGGCTTTCTGCGTTCCCGGTTCTGTTGCAGAGCAGAGAAATGTAGGCAGAGGTCACGGTAACCTCGGTGCAATGCTTCTAAGAGATGAAACAAAGTGCTTTGCATTCCTTGCAGGTCACGAGAGCTTTGCGGCTGCTGAGGGCGCTATCGGTATTGCCCGTAACGCGAACAAAGCAAGAAAAGAGCCGCTCAGAGTTATTCTTAACGGTCTCGGTAAGGACGCAGCTTACATCATTTCAAGAATCAACGGCTTTACATATGTAAAGACAGAGTTTGACTACTTTACATCAGAGCTTAAGATTGTTGAAGAGAGAGCTTTCTCCGACGGTGAAAGAGCTGCTGTTCGCTGCTACGGTGCAGACGATGTACGCGAGGGCGTTGCAATTATGCAGAAAGAAAATGTCGGCGTTTCAATTACAGGTAACTCTACAAACCCGACTCGTTTCCAGCACCTCGTTGCAGGCACATACAAGAAGTGGGCTATTGAAAACGGCGTAAGCTACTTCTCTGTTGCTTCCGGCGGCGGCACAGGCCGTACACTCCACCCCGATAACATGGGTGCAGGTCCTGCTTCCTACGGTCTTACAGACTCAATGGGAAGAATGCACGGTGATGCTCAGTTCGCAGGTTCTTCTTCCGTTCCTGCTCATGTTGAGATGATGGGTCTTATCGGTATGGGTAACAACCCGATGGTAGGCGCTACTGTTGCTTGTGCAGTTGCTGTTTATGAGGCTACAAAGTAATTTTGCTTGTGCAAAGTTTAATTATAAAGCTTTAAATAACAGATAAAGTAAATCAGACACATTATTCGCAGTAAGTGTGATAATGTGTCTGATTTTTTTGTTAAGCCTTTATTCTGTAAGATTTGCGTAGTATATAGGTTTGTGCACGGGCTGTTTTTAAGCCTTTTAGATGTTTTAATATATGCGATTTGAGTATTAAAATTTTTTGCTGCGCTTTTTGATATTTGCTATATAAAATAGTCATTATCACCGTTTATGTAACGCTGATAATCAACGCGGTGAATATTATTGTTGTAGCTTTTACAGCCGAACGCAATATGACCGATGATGCCTACATGACTTAGCTGTTTGTCTTTTTCGAGTGCGACAATATCGGGCAGGGAGCTTTGAGAGGGCTTGATTTGACCAAAGCAAAAGCCCTCTGACTCGGCGTCAAGTAAAAACTTTCGGCTTATTTCCTCGTTTTTGAGATAAATATAGATTTTTCCGTTGAGTGTGTTTCTTAAGTTTGTCAAAGTTTTTGAGTTTTTCATATCTTTTCCTCCTGAAAAAATTTCTATCAAGAGGACAAAAGAAAAATCCTATCGTTTCCGACAGGATTTAATATTGATTATAATCCTATCGGCAAGCGTTAGCACCTTGCCGCAAGGCAGGTTGCTGTGCAGTCATCGGGCTTGTCCCTCGTACACTCTTGATAGTATATAACAGGCTATCACCAAAAAAGCGATTTGTCAACAATTTTACAAAAATATAAAAGATTATTTGCTAACTTTTTATAAATATATGGTAAATAATAGATATGTACAGGTGAGTTTGACACAAAAACGGTATATTTAACGATTATTTAGTGTTATATAAAATTTTTTGAAGGTAAATAATCATCTGTTGTTAATATAAACAAACAAATTCTAAAAATATTGTGCAAGATTAGTGTTGAATATGCACTAAGAAAAGAGTATTATATAATTGGTGTTTTCATCCAAAACGAATACCTAAAAGGAGGAGTTCAAAAAATGAAATCAAAAACATTCAACAGACTGACTGCTATGTTGATCGTTGTAATGCTCGTTTTCAGTATGTGCGTTACAGGAATCAGTGCGGCAGCAGCAGCGGTTTCGGACGGCACTAAAGTAGTGTATCTGAAGCCGAACAGTAACTGGGAAGTTGACAATGCTCGCTTCGCGGTTTACATGTTTGAAGGAAACAACAGCCAGTGGGTCGATATGGAAGATGAGGATGCAGACGGATATTACGCTGCAACACTTCCGGAAGGCAACTGGGAAAAGGTTATTTTCTGCCGCATGAGCCCAAGTGCAACAGAAAATAATTGGGACAACAAATGGAATCAGACAGATGACTTAGATATCCCGGACGGTATGAATTGCTATACCGTTAAGGACGGCACCTGGGACAAGGGCGGCGGAGAATGGAGCAACTATACTCCGCAGGTTGTCGTAGATCCTACAAATCCTACTGAGGCAACAGACGCCACAGAAGCAACTGTTGCAACAGAAGTTACGGAAGCAACCGAACCTACTGATGTACCCGCAGGAACAGATTACTATCTATTTGGTTTCATCAACGAAGCAAACTACGGTTGTGAAGAAGACTATGAAAACATCGGCGAATACAAGTTTGTTGACGGACAGCTTACAGCAACATTCGAAACAGCAAGCTATGTAGGCGTAAAGACAGGCGACAACGCAAACTGGTACATGACAGACGGTTGGGCAGGCATTGTAACAGAGGTTACGCTCTACAACACAACAGAGCTTGGCGTAGATGCCAATAAACTCATGGTACCTGCTGGTGAAGTAACATTCACACTCGTTGACAACGGTGACGGAACACTCACACTTTCGTATGAAGCAGAAACACTTCCTACAATTCCCGAACCCGAAACAACAGTAGAGCCTACAGAAGCAACAGAGGCAACTGAAGCAACTGTTGCAACAGAAGTTACGGAAGCAACCGAACCTACTGATGTACCCGCAGGAACAGATTACTATCTCTTCGGTTTCATCAACGGAGCAAACTACGGTTGTGAAGAAGACTATGAAAACATCGGCGAATACAAGTTTGTTGACGGAAAGCTCACAGCAACATTTGATTCAGCAAGCTATGTAGGCGTAAAGACAGGCGACAACGCAAACTGGTACATGACAGACG
>CALYBM010000057.1 GCA_944412525.1 uncultured Ruminococcus sp.
TAATTATGCTAAACGGGACAGCAGAATTAAGGTTATACATAAGGAAAACGGCGGTGTATCAAGTGCAAGAAACGCAGGAATTAAAGAATCAATAGGAAAATATATCTGCTTTGTTGACAGTGATGATTATATTGAAAGCGATTATCTTGAGTTATTAGTCAGAACAAAAGAAGAAAACCCAGACTTTAGTAATATTTGGTGCGGATTTTGTACTGTTAGAGATTATAAACGAAGTATTACCGGAACATTTATAGCTTCAAATAGCGAACAATTTTCGGAATACTCTGTTAACAATATAATGACTTTGCATGAAAAATGGCTTGACCCAATGCCGTGGAACAAAATATTTGTAAGAAGCATAATAGTCGAAAATAAAATTAAATTTCCTGAGGATTTAACTCTTGGAGAGGATTTGATTTTTAATTTTGAGTATCTTGACTGCACCAATAAAAAAATAAAGGTTATTAACAAACCTTTGTATGATTACATAATGAATGGCAAAGATTCTCTTGACAATAAATATTATGATGATTTGTTATTTATTTATGAAAGACTTAATAAAGAGATGTTCTTTTATGCGGAGAAGTGGAATATTCCAAACGAACAGTATTTAATGCTTTATAATTTTTCTTTTTATAGGTTTGAAAATGTGCTGAAAAATACTTTTAAATTTGAAAATAGACAATCAAAAAAGCAAAAATATCAGTATAACAGATCTATAATGAAGAGCAAGGAGTTCAAAGAAGCTCTCAATAATATGAGTTGTAATCTGCATTTTTTATACAGGTGGGCCTACAAAACCTGCTCTTATAGAATAGTGCAAATTGTAGATAAAATTATATCAATGCATAATATTGTTATGACTAAAAAATAGACGGTGAATTTAAATATGAACAAAAGTGTAAAAGGAATCAATCAACTCAGAATCGGGGCTGTAATGTCATATCTGAATATGGCTATCGGCTCTTTGATACCTATGGTTTATACACCTTTGATGCTGCAGATGCTTGGTCAGGATGAATACGGTTTGTACAAGCTGTCAAGCAGTGTGACAAGCTACCTTTCTTTGATTTCATTCGGCATAGGTTCGGCTATAGTCAGGTATCTTATCAAATTCAGGGTGCAGAAAGATAAAGAGGGAGAACAGCAGATATTCGGTCTGTTTAATGTAATATTTTGGATTATATCGGCAATTACTCTGCTTGCCGGAGTAGCTATATGTTTAGTCACTCCGTTTGTGTATTCGGCGTCTTTAAACGACACTGAGCTTGCAAAAATGCAAATTATGATAATTATTTTGACAACGACAACAGCTATTTCATTTATGTCCACACCTTACACATCCGTTGTAACGAGTCACGAAAAATTTGTCTTTCTGCAGATTATCAACATATTAACTACTGTCATAAATCCTATAGTGAATATTGTCGTGCTTTTGTTAGGCTTTAAATCAATAGGAATGGTTTTCGCATCGCTTATTTTGACTATTGTAATAAGAATTGTTTATGTTGTATATGTGAGAAAAGCTATTAATCTTAGACCTCAGTACTCGAAAATGCCGACGTATTTGATAAAAGAAATTCTTGTATTTTCATTCTGGGTATTCGTAGCAAATGTTGTTAATCAGCTTTACAATACGACAGATACGATAATTATCGGTGCGATACCTGCACTTGCAACGGTAGGCGTAGCGATCTATAATGTAGGCGCAACATTCAGCACTATGATGTCGAGCTTTTCAGTGGGACTTATGAGCGTAACAACGCCGAAGGTCAATACACTTGTTTTCAGCAATAACAGTAATTCGGAGCTTACCGATTTGATGATAAGAATAGGAAGGCTTCAAAGCTACATTGTGTCTATTGTATGTACCGGATTTATTGCTTTCGGTCAGCCGTTTATTGCACTTTGGGCAGGAGAAGGTTATGAAGATGCATATTGGGTTGCGTTGGCTACTATGATACCTTTAAGTATTCCGTTAATGCAAAATATTGCTCTAAGTATAATTATCGCTCAAAATAAACACAGGTTCAGGTCTTTGGTTTACCTTGCGATAGCGATAGCGAATGTTTTGGGCACGATAGCCTGCGTTAATTATTTCGGAATTATAGGCGCTGCCGTTGTTACGGGAATTGCGACTGTCATCGGTCAGGGATTTGTGATGAACTGGTATTATTGGAAAAAAATCGGTCTTGAAATTCCTCGATTTTGGAAGAGCATTGCAAAATTATTTGTTATTCCGCTGTTAATGTGTGTCTTAACATTAATTATAAAGATTTTTGTAGATTTCGATTCGTGGATTACTTTATTTGCAGGAATCATCGTTTATGTACTTGTTTTTGTTGCAGCAAACTGGATTTTCGTTATGAACGATTATGAAAAGGATATTTTCAGAGGCCCGTTAAAAAGAGTAATAAGCAAATTTAAGAGGTGAATAGTTTTTGTTTAAATTGTATAATCATGGCGGATGCTTAAATCACGGTTGTGAGGCCATAGTTAGATCTACAAAAAAGATACTTAAAAGAGATGTTGAATTGTGGTCCATGAATCCTGAGCTGGATACTGTATATGGATTAGATAAAATAATTGATATAAAATTTGATGAAGATATTGCACCCGGAAAACTAAGATCCATTTATATGAAAATAAATGCAAAGCTTAAAAAAAACGATAAATTATTTTATCAACAATCTAAGAAGAAGTTTTATGACAACCTAAAAAGCTGTGATGTATGCTTATCTGTAGGCGGCGATTTATTTTGTTATTCGGGAGTAGATAAGTTATACTATATTGATCAAAAAATAAAAAAGAAAAAGGCTAAGCTTGTATTATGGGGGTGTTCTGTAGAACCCGAAGAAATCAGGAAAAATGAAATAATAAGGAAAGCACTGGCTCAATTTGATATTATTACTGCCAGAGAAAAATTTAGTTATAACGAAATAAAAAAATATAATCCGAATACATACTTGATACCAGATCCTGCGTTTCAATTAGATGCAATTAAACCTGAAGTCGTGAACAAGAACTTTTCGGGAAATACAGTAGGAATTAATCTAAGTCCGCTTATTTTACAATATGTCAGCAATAACAGGACAATTGAAAAATCATACGAGAAGTTAGTGGATTATATTCTAAATAAAACGGATATGAAAGTCGCACTGATACCGCATGTTGTTTATGATTTTAGCGATGATAGAAAGCCTCTAAAAAAATTGTATGAAAAATTTAAAGCAAGCGGAAGAATAGTTATGATTGATGATTGTAATTGCTCGGAACTTAAATGGTATATATCAAAATGTAGATTTGTAATCACAGCCAGGACTCATGTTTCAATTGCGTCTTACTCAACCTGTGTTCCTACGCTTGTTGTTGGATATTCCGTAAAATCCAAAGGCATAGCGAATGATATTTTCGGCACATATGAAAATTATGTTGTGCCGGTGCAGGACATGGAAACCGATACGGCATTGGTTGAAAATTTCAAATGGTTAATGAATAACGAAAATAAGATTAAGAGCCATTTAGAGAATTATATGCCTGAATATTGCCAAAGAGCATTGGATGCAGGAGATAAGGTTAGAAATTTATTAATTAAAGGTGATTTATGATTAATCTTCATAATAAAAGCCATTGTTGCGGTTGTTCAGCTTGTGCAAATGTATGTCCTAAAAGATGTATTACTATGGTCAGCGATAATGAAGGTTTTTTATACCCTAAAGTGGATACCGCAGAATGTGTTGATTGCGGTTTATGTGAAAATGTCTGCCCGATAATAAATAAACCTCAGAGTTCTTACCGGACAAAAGCTTTTGGTTGTTACAATAAGGATGATGAAGTAAGACTAAACAGTTCTTCCGGAGGAGTTTTCTGTGTTCTTTGCAAATACATAGTAGAAGTCAAGAAAGGCGTAGTTTTTGGAGCTGAATTTGATGATGATTTCAATGTTCATCATAAATACGCAGAAACTATGGAGGATTGCAAAAAATTCAGAGGCTCTAAATATGTTCAAAGTATAATTGGTGAAAGCTATAAAGAAGCAAAGAGATTTCTCGACGATGGGCGGTTTGTTTTATTTACAGGAACCCCTTGCCAAATAGCAGGCTTACATTCATATCTGAAAAAACCATATGATAGATTGTACACGCAAGACATAGCGTGCCATAGTGTGCCTTCTCCTAAAATATGGGACGAATATAAGAAATATATTTCAAAAGGAAGAAAGATTAAAAATATCTGTTTCAGAGATAAAAAAACTGGTTGGGAGTCTCCGCTATTCCTCGTGGATTTTGATAATGATACTTCATACAAATGTAAATATTTTGAAAATGAATTTATAAGGGGATTTGTTAACGGTCTTTATTCAAGACCTTCTTGTTATGAGTGTAAGTTTTCGTCGATAGATAGGTGCAGCGATATAACTTTGGCTGATTTTTGGGGAGTTTCTTCTTTTTATCCTGAGCTTAATGACAAAAAAGGTACATCTCTTGTTCTGGTTCATTCCAAAAAAGGCGTAGAATTGTTTAAGTATGCGAAAATGTATACACACGGAAAAAGAGTCAATTTAAAAAAGTCAGTTTGGTATAATAGTGCGGTCTGTTCAAGTGTACCAAAGAATCCAAACAGAGAAAACTTTTATTTAAGCAAGGAAGCTTTTAATATTCGGTTAGTCGAAAATGAGTACAAGTTTGAAAACGATTTAAAAGAATATAACTATACATTTATTGAAAAATTGAGTTTAAAGATTAAGTCAAAATTAACTAATAAATATGATGGGTGATTATATTGATTTATTTGGCTATTAAGGGGCGTTTGGGAAACCAAATGTTTCAGTACGCATTTGCAAGAGCTTTGCAGGAAAAATTAAAAACAGATATTTTAATTGATTGGCACTATGTCATGGATTTAAACAAAAATGTACCGAGGAGTGGTTTTGAGGATAGCTTAAAATTTTTTAATACAAAAAGCTACATATCAACTGATGTATGTGAATACAAAAAATATATGAGCTTTTATCAATTTTTGATTTACAGAGGATACGAAAAAGGTTTTCCATATAACTCATCAATAGTTGATATACAGTATTACCAAAATAATTTTTTGAAAAAGTGTGAAAAATACGGCTTTTACTTTTATGAAAATGGTTTTTACAATTTTGATGTAAATAATATAAAAAAAGATAAAAATTTATTTTTATGCGGATACTATGAATCGACAAAATACTTTTCAAATATACAAAATTTAATAAAACAGGAATTTACCCCAAAAAACAAAAGACTTGCACATAATTCTAAATTGTATTACGAAATTGAAAACTCAGAATCAGTTTGTGTGACGATAAGAAGAGGAGACTTCGTAGGAAATAAATTTCATGAAGTTTGTGATATGAATTATTTTTTGAATGGAATGGATATTATTAAATCTAAAGTTCCTAATGCTCGTTTTTTTATTTTTTCGAATGATGTGGACTGGATAAGGAAAAATGTTAAATTTAAGTATCCTGTGATATTTGAGGAGGGGAATGATCCTGTTTGGGAAAAGCTCAGACTCATGTATTCATGTAAACATTTTGTTATTTCTAATAGCACTTTTAGTTGGTGGGCACAGTACTTAAGTTCTAACGAAAAAAAAATTATTGTAGCACCGGATAGGTGGTTTAATAGTGAGTTAAAATCTGACTTACTTAACAATGATGATTTTATTAAAATTAAATAAAAAGAGGGGATAAATATTTATGAAGGGTATTATTCTTGCAGGCGGTTCGGGGACTCGTCTTTACCCCCTTACCAAGGTGACTAGCAAACAGCTTTTGCCCATTTATGACAAACCGATGATTTATTATCCTATGTCGGTACTTATGAATGCGGGTATCAGAGATATTCTCATAATTTCAACGCCGCAGGATACACCACGCTTTAAGGATTTGCTCGGCAGCGGCAATCAGTTCGGTGTTAATCTTACATATGCGGTTCAGCCGTCGCCCGACGGACTTGCACAGGCTTTTATTATCGGTGCGGATTTTATCGGCGACGATTGTGTCGCAATGGTTCTGGGAGATAATATTTTCGAGGGCAACGGACTTAAAAAGTGCCTTAAATCTGCCGTTCAAAATGCAGAAAATGGCAATGGAGCAACGGTTTTCGGGTATTATGTAGATGACCCTGAGCGTTTCGGGATTGTGGAGTTTAACAAAGACGGAAAAGCTGTGTCTATTGAAGAAAAGCCCGAAAAGCCAAAGAGCAATTACTGTGTTACAGGACTTTATTTCTACGATAACATGGTGGTTGAGTATGCAAAAAAGCTCAAGCCGTCAAAGAGAGGCGAGCTTGAAATAACCGATCTCAACAGGATTTACCTTGAAAAAGGTAAACTCAATGTCGAACTTTTGGGCAGAGGCTTTACATGGCTTGACACGGGTACTCACGAAAGCTTGGTTGAAGCGACAAATTTTGTAAAAACGGTTGAAACTCATCAGCACAGGAAAATTGCCTGCCTTGAGGAAATTGCTTATCTCAACGGCTGGATAACAAGAGATGATGTCCTAAAGGTTTATGAGGAAGTTAAGAAAAATCAATACGGACAGTATCTTATGGATGTGCTTGACGGAAAATATATTGATACATTAAGCTGATGTAAAGGGAGAATAATTATGAATATTATTGTAACAGGCGGAGCAGGCTTTATCGGCTCGAATTTTGTATTTCATATGTTAAAAAAATATCCTGACTACAGGATTATTTGTCTTGATAAGCTCACATATGCAGGCAACCTCTCAACGCTTGCACCTGTAATGGATAACAAGAATTTCAGATTTGTAAAGGCCGACATATGCGACATAGATGCGGTTTACAAGCTTTTTGAGGAAGAAAAGCCCGATATGGTTGTAAATTTTGCGGCAGAAAGTCATGTTGACCGCTCAATTGAAAATCCCGAGATTTTCCTTGATACAAACATAAAGGGCACAGCGGTTCTTATGGACGCATGCAGAAAGTACGGTATCACCCGTTATCATCAGGTTTCCACCGACGAGGTTTACGGAGATTTGCCGCTTGACAGACCCGATTTGTTTTTTACCGAAGAAACACCGATTCACACAAGCAGTCCTTATTCTTCATCAAAGGCGGGCGCGGACCTTTTGGTGCTTGCATACCACAGAACTTACGGGTTGCCCGTAACAATAAGCCGCTGCTCAAATAACTACGGACCGTATCATTTCCCCGAAAAGCTCATTCCTCTTATGATTGCAAATGCACTGGGCGATAAGCCTCTTCCTGTTTACGGCGAGGGTTTGAATGTTCGTGACTGGCTGTATGTTGAGGACCATTGCAAAGCTATTGACCTTATTATTCACAAGGGCAGAGTAGGCGAGGTTTATAATATAGGCGGTCACAACGAGATGGCTAATATTGATATAGTAAAGATTATCTGCAAGGAGCTCAATAAGCCTGAGAGTCTTATAACATATGTTGCCGACAGAAAAGGTCACGATATGCGTTATGCAATCGACCCGACAAAGATTCACAACGAGCTTGGCTGGCTGCCCGAAACAAAGTTTAAGGACGGCATCAAAAAGACGATTCAGTGGTATCTTGATAACCGCGAGTGGTGGGAAACAATCATAAGCGGCGAGTATCAGAACTATTACGAAAAGATGTACGGTGACAGATGATGAAAGTTTTAGTTACGGGCGTAAACGGTCAGCTCGGACATGATGTTGTAAATGAGCTTGCAAAGCGTGGAAATGAAGCTATCGGTTCCGATTTAGCTTCGGTTTACAGCGGAAACTGCGTCGGTATGACGAGATATATCGGCATGGATATAACGGACAAAGACGCAGTAAGCAAGGTTATAGAGGATGTTAACCCCGACGCAGTGGTGCATTGTGCGGCATGGACAGCGGTTGATGATGCAGAAGACAGCGATAAAAAAGAGCGTGTAAGAGCGATAAACACCGACGGCACAAAAAATATTGCACAGGCTTGCAAAGCGGTGGACGCTAAGATGATTTACATTTCCACCGATTATGTTTTTAACGGTCAGGGAGATGAGCCGTGGCAGGCTGACTGCAAGGAGTATGCACCGCTTAATGTTTACGGGCAGACAAAACTTGACGGTGAGCTTGCGGTATCAGAAATACTTGAAAAGTATTTTATTGTACGCATTGCTTGGGTATTCGGCGAAAACGGCTCTAACTTTGTAAAGACAATGCTTAGAATCGGTAAGAAGTTCGATACTTTAAAGGTTGTGTGCGACCAAATCGGAACACCGACCTACACATATGACCTTTCAAGACTTCTTGTTGATATGCTTGAAAGCGAAAAGTACGGTTATTATCACGCAACCAATGAGGGCGGTTATATCTCGTGGTATGATTTTGCCGTAGAGATATTTAAACAGGCAGGTTATTCGACGAAAGTTTTGCCTGTTACTACAGAGGAATACGGTGTGTCAAAAGCAGTAAGACCGTTTAACAGCAGGCTTGATAAATCAAAACTTTTACAAAACGGATTTAAACCGCTTCCGACCTGGCAGGACG
>CALYBM010000058.1 GCA_944412525.1 uncultured Ruminococcus sp.
TATCCGGCGGGGTGCGTAGTCAAGAGCTTTGGACGGCGCGCACAGTCAAAATACTGCGTAACTCCCAATTCTCCGCTGCGGTGCGAGGACTGCTGGGAAAGGCAGATTGAGGCGGTGCAGGATGAAAAAGAAGCGGATTAATCCGTATCGCAAACCCGCGACGCTGGGCGATATCGAAAAGATAAAGCGCGAGATTTCCGATCGCGCGACGGGATACGCAATGGCGCTGTTTTTCACCGTCATGTTGGACAAAGAAGGCGCGAGCGGCGAGGATTTACACAGGATTTTCTCCGAAGTGGAGTATCTGGCGGACAGCGTTAAGTCCGGCCGTGTATCGCTTGATGATCTGATAAGGGTGCTTGATGACGAGTACGGGATAACGATAGCAAAGTGAGGGCGCGGTATGAGGCAGAAATTTGTGATACAGGGCAGACTTCCCGGAGCAAACGAGCTAATGGGGAGGAGATGGCAGGCGTCCTACTCCAAAAAGCGGGAGGCGAAGGACATTGTCATGTGGGAAGCGACTGCCGCGCGGATCAGGCCGGTCAAAAGGCTGGCGCGGGTGAAGATCGCCTGCTTTGAAAAAGACCGCCGCAGAGATCAGGACAATGTGGTCTCAGGTGCGGCGAAGGTGATTTTTGACGCGCTCGTCGAGTGCGGAATATTGCACGACGACGCGCAGCGATACGTGCGGTACATCCCCGTCCCTGTCGAGATAGACCGCGACAATCCGAGGGTGGAGGTAGAGATAGATGAGCAGGACTGAGCGCGAATTAAAAAGAATTTGCACCTCTCCGTGCGAGAAGTGCGAGACAAAATGCAAGGGGCAGCACATCAGGAAATGCGCGAGGTACAACGAGTGGTTCAAAAAGGCGTGGACGGAGATTAGGAAGCGTTTTAAGGAATAAAATAAGCCGCCATTCGGGCGGCTGTATGGAGCAGATCAGTTCTTAGTCAAAAAAGCGCTATTTAGACAATTTATAAAGCATGTATTGATTTAGGCTTACTCCTTCGATTTCAGCTTCTTGTTTTAAGTGTTTGTGTAAGCTTTTAGGGATTCTAAGCACCAGCTTTCCGCTATACTCCTGTAAATCTCTTTTTAATTCTTCATAAGATATTGTGCTCCCATCGTCCATAGCTTCGGCCTCTCTGAGCGATGCAATTTCATCGGGGGAAAGATCTTCGGGCTCCTGACTGTTGATTTCGGCAAATCGGGCATTTATTTCTTCTTGCGTGAGTTTTTTATCCATAATTATCACCTCTTAATATTTTATGTTTGTGCGTGTGTTAATTTCGATTACCGTTATTATTATATCGCCTTTAATCCAATCAAATACTATTCGATAGTGGTTGATTTTGTATCTGTATCTGCCTGCAAAGCCTTTTAACGGCTTGATATCGCCTTTGAGTTGAGCAAGATCGTCAAGAGCTTTATACAGTTTTTTTCGCGTAGCTTCATCACAGTTTGAAAGATATTTTTGCGGCTGCTTTTTAAAACGCAGTTCCAATGATATCTACATCCTTTCTTGATTATATAATACTATATATAGTATTATATGTCAATAGTTTTTGATAAAAATTTCAGGAGAATTTATGACAACAAAAGAATGGCTCTTGCGCGGATGGCTTGCGCAAAAAGAATTGAATAGTATAAGGAAAGCAAAAGATTCTGCGCTGACAGTATGTGAAGAAATAAAAAAGCAGGAAACAACAAACAGCGATAAAGCGTCGGAAGCTTATCTTTTGCTGGCGGATTGTTATGCCGAAAAAGCGTCTCAACTGCTTAAAATCCAGCTGGAAATAGAAAAGGCTATCAATCAATTATCGAAAGATAGCCATAGAATTTTATTGCGCGAGAGATATATAAATCATATGAGCTGGAAACAAATAGCGCAAGAAATGAATTACGAACCAAGGCAAGTATTCAGGTTACACGGGAAAGCTCTGCTTTCGTTAAAAAATTTTTTAGATTGCATGTGAAAGGCTTTGCGCGTTTCTCATGGCCTGTATTTGCATTTCTTCAAACACCTGCTTTGTAGAGTTGCGGTGTTTTTTTGTCATGAGTTTTCCGCTGTAAATTTGCGTAGTACTGGGGGATTCATGTCCAAGTTTGGCTTGCAGCTCCTCGATTCTCATCCCGTTATTGAGGTCAAGGCGCGCGGAAACATGTCTTAAATCATGGCTTGTAATGTTTTGCACCCCAGTTACTCGGTAGACGTGTTGCCTGATAACGACCGAAAGCCAGTTGCGATGGCCCTTTTTCCATTCTCGCGGTGAACTGTCGGAGCTGGTCGGGTTGCCGTAATTTCCGAAAAGATAGTCGTTATCGGCAAGTACAGGATGTTGATCGCTTTGTAAATACAGCTTTATAGCGGTTTGCGCAAGCAATGGGAAATCTACTTCCCTGAATTTATCGCCTTTACCGTTTCGAACTGTAATTACTTCATTATCAAAGTCAAGATCCGAGACCCTTAAATCTAAAATTTCACAGTTGCGTAACGCGGTTGTAATAATCAAGACAACAATCGCGTAATTTCTTTCCCAATAGTGCGGACCGTTATAAGATAATGAACTGTTATTGCGGCACAAAAGCATGACTTGTTCATCAGTAAGAAGTGAGCCATAAGGACGCGGCGCAATCTTCTTTTTACTGGGGAAAAGTGTTTTTGATACCAGGTTAGACTCGTATTGACGTTCAGGATTATTCTCATCGCTTGCCCATGAAAAAAAGCGGGATAAAACAAGTAAGTACTGGTATACAGTAGAAAAACATGTGTGTGACAGAAGATCGTCACGCCAGCCTAAGACAGCAGTATAACAAGGGCCTTTTGTGGAAAATCCATTGTTAATCATATATTCATAAAAAAGATTAAGACGCGAGGCATAGGTAAAAACAGTAGTTTTTGTCGCGCCGGTGTTCTCCATATTCCTTAAAAATGCGGCGGTTGCTTGTTCATATTTTTTCATTTCAACAGATTGCCTACTCATGTTTTTCACCTCCGAGCATTAATTTGACGGCTTCTATTTATGAGCAAATACCTATTTTTAGCTTATTGCAAGCACCGTCATATTTATATTTACATTCGGCTGTTCATCACAAGCAAAGTTTATGGTTGAGCCGTTCTGAGATACAAGCTTTACCTTAAATTGAGAACAAGCATTTGTGCTGCTGAGATCTGACGGACCTGCGGTGACTGTTTGCGTGGCGGCCAGTCCTGTTATAGTGACAGACTGTTCTAAGTTATTCCATCCGTTTGCAGAAAGGACAATATTGTATGTTGTTATGTCGCCTCCCGTGCCGCCACCGCCGCCTGTGCCGCTCATGTCGGTAAAGCTGCCGTTGCCTACTACGACGCTATTATTCTGGTCGCTGTTTCGGCTGCCGAATACAAACACAACAACTTGACTTCCGACTTCCACATCTTCCATAGTCGAAATGTACGGAAGGGATAAATATGTAGTGTCAAACGGTTTTTGCACTGTTACGCGCCCGTTTTGGGGCGCGCTTGTTACCTGTGCGCGGTAGAACCTAATACAAGAGCTTGTTACGGCTTTTACTTTTGGCTCTAAATAAGTCCAAAGGTTGTCGGCAAGCTCTTTTATTTCGTTATTGTTCATCATCTTTTACCTCCAAAATTTCATAATTTTCTGGCAGTTGAAGCCTTGCGGCCTCTTCGCTTTCCGCAAAGATTTCAACCGTTCTGTTTTGTTGGCGCTGTTCTGTTCTGTGGATACTGTTCTGTTCTGTGGCGGGCGCCACATCCCTTAGCACAAAAATAAATTTCCTTTTTATTACATTTGATTTGATGATCATAAATTTACCACCTTTATACATTTTTGAGAAAGAAAGCGTATAATATCGTCAGCATTTTTATTTTCGTAAAAAGATAACATTTTGGTGTTAAACTCTAATATATCGGTAGCGGAAATATTAAAAACGCCTATGCCTTCATTTAACAATATCCCGTTTGCAATTATGCGGGCTGTTCTTTTGTTGCCGTCCCAATAGAATTGGTTAAGAGACGCCCACAAAAAGAGGCGGATCGCAAAATCAACGGGGTTTTGAGAGCTGTTTTTTATCTTGGGCAGCTCATCATTAAAGATTTGTAAAAGGTTATCGGCGGGCGGGCATTGGTATTCTTTTGTCCCTGCAATGCTCACGTTGCCCGTTCTAAATTTTCCCCATTCTAACGCCTCGTTTTTGGCGATTAAAGAATTGATTTTATTAAAGCTGTTCTGGGAGACTTCAAAACGGTTTTGCTCTATCATTTCAAAAAGGGCAAGCCATGCGTTGCGGATGTTTAAAACCTGCTCCATGTCTGAAATCTTATGGCCGCCGACAGTTATCCCGTCCATCAGCGTTTGAACTTCCGGGAAAGTGATCGGGTTGCCTTCAAGCCGGGATGTGTCAAACACATATTCCGGCAGCATTTTTTTAGCCATAAAAAGACTTCTTTTTTTGTCGCGCTGTTCTATGTCTGCGGCGTGAAATGTTGCATTGAAAAGCATGTTATCACCTGCGTTTTTGTTTTTTTGTTTATGGATATATTATACAACATTGGGCTTTATCTGTCGAGAATATTTGACAAAAAGGCAACCGGGAAAGCTGCCTTTTTGTTCTTTTTTAAGCAAACACAAAGCGCCTTGTTTCTGCTGTTTTGGTGTATGAGGCGACAACATCCGGAAGGTCTTTTTTCAGCGCTGTTGTGTCAAGCCGCGAGCTGGTGACGGTTTTATATGTCGCCTTGTGTTCGGCTCCGGCTAATGTTTCAAGCTTGTTGTCGAGCATGTAGTTTTTTATGGTGTCGGTTAGACTGTCGATTATAGCGGCGGTTTCATCTTGCATGCGTTTATATTGGGCAAGATCCGCCATTATTTCATTAATATTTATCTCTTTCATTTTTATTCT
>CALYBM010000059.1 GCA_944412525.1 uncultured Ruminococcus sp.
CAATTTCCTGTATGATTCTTACAGAATGAACATTAACGCTGCCGCCTCTGCTGCCGTCTGCCACAGATATATCGACTTGGGTCATAATTTATTGCAAGCTCCACGGCACCGTCACTCAAATCAGTCCCCAGCCTTTCGTAAGGGTCAGGTACATAACCGTAATCGACCTCTGCGGTTGATGTTTCTTACGCAGCGCAAAAAGCGGGAAATAACAGCACAAAATCATACAAAACGATATTAATGAAACAGCATTTAAAATGTATAATAAAACATATATCCGTTATTATCAACTATATTATAGCATATTTTATTAATATTTTCAGCAAATTATATAATTTTAATTAAATTCGTGTATTGTCACAATTTTAATTACCTGTTTTTGTCAAATTTTAACAATATTTTCCAATAGCAACATAATATCTTATTTTCAAACGCTATAACCGTAAAACGGTGCGAGTAGCATTGTTTCAGTATTGTCTGAAAATTCTCAAGATGTTACAAAACCACATCGAAACAAAAAACTGTGCCCTGCAGATCTTTGTCAAAACTTTGATTTGAAACAAAAAAAGAGGAAACAGCGTTTTACTGTTTCCTCTAAATTTGGCTTAAATTGTATCTGTCAAATTACTTAAAATATCTGTTTAAAAGACCTCTGAAGCCTGCGCCGTGTCTTGCCTCGTCCTTTGCCATCTCGTGAACTGTGTCGTGGATAGCGTCAAGGTTCTGAGCCTTTGCTCTCTTAGCAAGGTCAAACTTACCCTCGCAAGCGCCTGTTTCAGCGTCAACACGCATCTGGAGGTTCTTCTTTGTGCTGTCTGTGAGAACTTCACCGAGAAGCTCTGCAAACTTAGCTGCGTGCTCAGCCTCTTCAAAAGCATACTTTGTGAATGCAGCTGAAATCTCGGGATAACCCTCTCTGTCAGCAACTCTTGCCATTGCAAGATACATACCAACCTCGCTGCACTCGCCCTCAAAGTTAGCTCTCAAGTCCTTGAGAATATCCTCGCTTACGCCCTGTGCTACGCCAACCTCATGAACGGTTGCAAATGAAGCCTCTTCGTCCATCGGCTTAAATTTCTCGGCAGGAGCCTTACATACCGGGCAAGCCTCGGGAGCTGTGGGACCTTCGTGAACATAACCGCATACTGTACAATACCATTTCATAATTTTTTCTCCTTTGTAATAAAATATTAATGTATATTTTTATTTTTACAATCAGGGCAAATCCCGTAATAAAGAATATATCTGCTTTCTACAGAAAATCCTCTTTCGGAAAGCTCTGACGCAATACCTGAATCACTATTATCGTTTCCTATGTCAAAAACGCTGTTGCAGCAAGTACATATAAAATGAGGGTGGGGAGTTACATTGCCGTCCAGACGCTCCTCGCTGTTAAGACTGCAAATAACCTGAGCCTTTCCCTCTTCCTTGAACAACGCTATATTTCTATAGACCGTACCCAAGCTTAAATCGGGAATATCGGGTTTGAGCTTATCATAAATCCAACGGGCACTCGGATGAGAATCCGTCGAACATAAAGCCTCATAAATAGCCTTGCGTTTTGAACTGAAATTTCGTTTAGCCATATTTTCCTCTGTCAAAATCAGTAATGATTATCATCTTTGACTACATGTTAACACATAATAATTGATTTATTTTTCTGTATTAGAATAATATTAATTTTTTTTAAACTTTTTTGAGGTGAAATTTTGGTAAGAAAATTAAAATTCAAATTATTTTACTCACTTTTAATTATTATTTCCATGTTTTTTCTGTCGTTTGTACTGTTTGCGGGAGTCAAAAACGATGAGTTATCCGAACAAAAGGATTCTGTTTTGCTTCCTGTTTTGATGTACCACAGCATATTAAAAGACGGCAATATGCAAAACGATTATACGGTTTCCCCAAAGCTTTTGGAAAACGATTTAAAATATTTGAAAGAAAACGGATACACTTCCGTTGTCGTCGATGATTTGATAAATTATGTATTTTACGGTAAAAATCTGCCCGAAAAATGCGTGATGCTCACATTTGACGACGGCTATTACAACAACTACTATTACGCGTATCCTCTTTTAAAAAAATACGGCTTCAAAGGCGTGCTTTCCCCTATTGCAAGCGAAAGCGAAAAATACACCGAGTCGGGAGAAATTTCCGTAACATACGGAATTGTCGGCAAAAACGAACTGGGAGAAATGTATAAAAGCGGCGTATTTGAAATACAAAATCACTCTTACTCAATGCATTCTCTTGCGCCTAGAAAGGGCATAAATATTAAGCCGAACGAAAACGAGGAGGAATATGTAAATGAGATTACAGAGGACATAAACAAGGCTCAAGATTACATTGAAAGCGTTACGGGCAAAAGGGCGGAATGCTTTGTTTATCCGTTTGGGGCAAAAAGCGAAATAACCGAGCAGACGGTGCGAAAACTCGGATTTGTCTGCACTCTCACCTGCACCGAAAAGCCGAATTTTATAACGAGGGACGAGGAGTGTTTATTTGAGCTTGGCAGATACCGCCGGGATAACGGCGAAAGCATATCTCAGCTTTTAAAACGAATTGAAAAGTACAAAGTTAAATAAAATGCGGCACATCAATAATTGCATAATTTTATTATAATTACAGTATAAATTAAAATATATTTAAAATATTTAAACGGAGGAAAAATAATGAGCGAAATGCAAAAACCAAAAAAACACACACTCATGCTTGACAACAGGGGCAAGCTTATCATGACGGGAATTGAAGATGTCAACGGATTTAATGAAGAAACGGTTTCGACAAAAACCTCGTGCGGAACACTGATTATAAAGGGTGAAAAACTGCATATTGACAAGCTCAATCTCGAAACGGGCGATGTTTCCATTGACGGAAAAATTAACGCAATGCAGTATATCGGAAGCGATATTTCACAATCAAAGCTTTCAAGATTATTCAGATAATAGGGTGTTTTTGTGGAACTTACATTTGCGCAGCAATCAACCGCTTTTCTCTATTCATTAATATTAGGGCTGTGTTTCGGGGCTTTTTATGAGGTTCTGAGATTTATCAGGCTTTGTATCGACGCGGGAAAAATCACGACAATTATTACGGATATTTTATTTATGATAATTGTATCAATTTCACTGTTTTTGTTTTCCGTCGCTTTCCTGCTCGGATTTGTGAGAATTTATGTAATAATCGGGAGCGCCATCGGATTTTGGGCATTTAAATTGACCGTCGGACGCCTTGCCGCAAAAATCTACTGCCCCGTTATCGTTTTTTTCAGAAAATTATCACTTAACTTTCGCAATAAATTAAAAAAATTTACAAAAAAGCTATTGAAAAAACCACACAACATATTGTATAATATTAGCAAACGAAGTACATATACAAGCAAGTCTTGCAAAAAAGCAAACGACGAAAAGGTTATAGATAGCAATGAAAGACAAAAATATGCAGTCAAAAAGTTCTCAGTCCGCTCAGAAGCCGCAGGACGCGGTAATAAAAGAGATAAAGCCTGAGAAAAAAAGAAAAGGTCGCTATATTCTGTTGTATCTTGCAATTATAGGTTTTGCGTTTTACGCGGTTATTACGATTATTAACCAAAGCGTTCAGATTTCGGATAAGAAATCCGAGTTGCTTGAATTGCAGCAGCAGATTAATGTTATTGAAATCCAAACTCAATACCTTGAAAAGGTACAGAGCTATAAGGGCGATGAGCTTTCTGAATATATAGAAAAAATCGCCAAGGAGGAGCTGGGCTACATCAGCGAGGGTGAAAGAATTTTCATTAATGTGGCAGGAGATTGATTTTAAAGGGTAGAATATTATTAAGGGGTTATAAATTTTTATGGGTATCGAAGTCGGAATGATTTTGGAAGGCAAGGTTTCGGGAATAACAAAGTTCGGTGCGTTTGTGGATTTGCCCGATTCTAAAACGGGTATGGTACACATCTCGGAGGTTGCACCTACTTTTATTAATGAAATCAGTGATTATGTCAAGGTAGGACAAACTGTTAAAGTCAAGGTTCTTGCCTTAAACGACGGCAAAATCAGCCTGTCAATCAAACAAGCTTTACCCAAGGAACAGCAGCAGGCTAAATCTCAAAAACCGCACAGACAGCGTCAGCCGTATAAGCCTGCTCCGCCCGTAACCTCTCCGGGGGCATACGAGTGGCAGAGCTCTCAAAAAAGCTCTCCTACATCGTTTGAGGATATGATGTCAAAGTTTAAGCAGACAAGCGAGGACAAAATATCCGACCTCAAGCGCGGCAGTGAAAGCCGCGGCTACAGCCGCAGAGGCAACGGAAACGGCAGAAGATAATTTGTGTTATTACAGGCGTATTTATACGCTTAAAATTTAATACAGGGAGGCATAAGTATGAAAATTACCTATACAGCAAGAAAGGTTAATCTGAGAGATAACTTTAAAGAAAGAGCTGAAAAGAAGCTTAAGAAGTTTGAAAGACTTTTTTCGGAAGATGCAGCTGTAAATGTAGTTGTCACCCTTGAAAAAAACCGTCAGACAGTCGAAATCACCGTAAGAGACAACGGTATGATATTCCGTGCGGAAAGCACTATGGACGAGATGAACGACGCTCTTGACAAGGTTGTCGATATTCTTATGCGTCAGATTCGCAAGAACAAGACAAGACTTGAAAAGAAGATGAAATCCGAAAGCATTTCAGATTTTGTTATGGCTAATTTCAGCGACAGCGATGCAGAAGACGAAAGCGACACGGAAGACGACGAGTATCAGGTTGTACGCAAAAAGCACATTATGATAAAGCCGATAAGCGTTGACGAGGCAATTCTTGAAATGAATATGATAAATCATAATTTCTTTATGTTCATCAACGCCGAAACGGATGATGTCAATGTTGTGTACAGGCGTGCCGACGGAAATTACGGTTTGCTTGAGCCGTCTGCCGACTGATATTGATACAGAGTTTAATTTTGAGGGTATCGGTTTTCCGATACCCTCTTGCAGTTATAATATATTTTTTAAGCGAGGACAGGCTCCTTGCGTCGGAGGTCATATGAAGCTTAATTTTTCCGCCCCCTGCATTTTCGGGCTTGAAGGAATTTGCGCAAACGAGCTTAAATATTTGGGAATCGAAAATGTAGGAGCCGAAAACGGTCGGGTATTATTCAGCGGAGATTTTTCCGCTTTGGCAAAGGCAAACATAAACTCTCGGTACGCAGAACGAATCCAAATTCTGCTTGCTGAATTTGAAGCCCGCACCTTTGAGGAATTATTTGAAAATGTTAAAAACATTGAATGGGAGGCGTTTATCGGAGCGTCCGACGCTTTCCCCGTAAAAGGCAGATGCCTTAACTCAAAGCTTGCGAGTATTCCCGACTGCCAGAAAATCATCAAAAAAGCGGCGGTTACAAGACTTTCGCAAAAATATATGCTGTCGTGGTTTGAGGAAACGGGACCTGTTCATCAAATTCAGTTTTTGATATTAAACGACCGAGTAAGCATTATGCTTGACACTTCGGGGGCAGGGCTTCATAAACGCGGCTACAGGGCGGAAGCAAACGAAGCCCCGATAAAAGAAACGCTTGCCGCCGCTATGGCTGAGCTTGCACGGGTAAGGTCGAATCACTTTGTAACAGACCCGATGTGCGGAAGCGGCACAATACTGATTGAAGCGGCAATGAAAGCGATGAATATCGCTCCGGGGCTTAAAAGGTATTTTGCCTGCGAAAAATGGAGCAGTATTCCGAAAAAACACTTTGAAGATGAAAGACAGCTTGCAAAGTCAAAAATACGGACGGATGCGGAGTTTTTTGCCGAGGGCTCGGATATTGACAATTCATCGCTTGAGGTGGCAAAGCACAACGCAGAGCTTGCGGGCGTATGCGACAAAATCAAATTTTTCAGGCGTGATTTAAGAGATTTCGAGTTATCTGACGGGTATCAAACGGTTATAACAAATCCCCCGTACGGCGAAAGACTGCTCGATATTAAATCCGCCGAGGAATTGTACAGAATTATGGGAGAAAAGTTTGTGCGCTCAAAGGGCAAAAGCTACACAATAATAACGCCCGATGACGATTTTGAAAAAATATTCGGCCGCAGAGCGGACAAAAGGCGAAAGCTGTACAACGGCACGTTTAAATGCCAGCTTTATATGTATTTTAAATAGAAAGGATACTATCATGAATATTAATATTAGCTTCTTTCAAGACAAATTAATTAACGCAATAAATGCAGGGATTTATATAATAAGCATAGAAAAAAACGGTAAGACAAAACCGTTATATATTGGCGAATCGTTTTGTGTTTTGATTAGATGCTCTCAGCATTTGTATGAATTTAAGAAAAATCCTGAATATTTTGGATTTGATAATGAAACTATTAAAGACAATAATATTACATTGAAATTTGAATTAATTGACAGTATAGAAGACCAAGAAGATAGAAAGAGCGAAGAGAAGAAGAAAATCAAAAAGCATAAGCCTTTGTGTCAAAGTGGATACAGCGACAATATGAAACCTATTCCGGATAAAATCCAAGCAGTAAAAGATTTTCTAAATGAAAAGAATTAAAAAACTAACAGGCATTGTCGGCTTTTACAGTCGGCAATGCCTTTGTTGCTTTATAGGAAACTGCCCGAAAACGGTCGGGCAGAGAAGATTTTATAATATTGACCTCTCTGCCCGAACCCCGTGTCGAGGCACTCGACTTTTAGAGGTAAAACACAAATTGCGGTTTAAGCTGCTTTTATTTTAAGTTTAATTTTAAAGCTAAATAACTATTAAGAGCCTTTCAGCCGAGCGGTTCAAAGTTAATTTCGTTTTCAGCCGCCCATTTTTCCGCCGCTGTACCCCTATAGCCTTTGACAGTAAAGGGGCAGGCTGTATATGCATCAGACTCTTCATAGTAATAGGCGCTGTCAATTAGACCGATGTTTTTACCGAGCGTGATTGTTTCTGCCCAATTACCGAAAACTCCGTTTATCGGTGCGAATATTTCAGTCTTGTCCGAAACGCTGATATTAGGTCTTGTTTTGTCGGATAAATACAGTAATGTTTTCATATCCTTTGTGTAAAGATTACCGTCTTTGCTCTTGTAATAGGGATTGTTCTCATCAACAGAAAATTCTATACAACCTTCAATAACATAATCGGTTCCTGTTTGGTCAGTCGATAAACAACCTATATATTTCAATCCTGACGGCAATACCAGCTTCAAATCAAAACCCACACCCTCACTATCAAAAGCTCCCCGAAATTTATTATAAACATCTTCTTCGGTGCTGCCCATTTTATTATAGCAATATGCACCGATAGCAATCACCTTTTTTCCGTCAAGTGTTTCGGGAATAATTATTTCACCGTCATCGCCGTTTGATTCATCAGCCGTGGCAATAAAATCGTTTATACATACTCCGTCTAAATAGTCGGTTACCATAAAATCACCGCATTTTCTGATATTGTTATTGTAATATTCAAACGCTTTTTCATTTTCAACTATGCTTTCGGGAATAGAAAAGTAATTTGCGTATTTACTGCCCTTGTCAGAATAGCTTATGTACTCTTCGTAGCCTTCTTCGCTTTTATAATTTGAATAATCCTTTTCCCCGCAGGATGACAGCATAACGCAAAATGATATTGTTACAGATAAAGATAAAATCAAACAGAATATTTTTTTCAAAGTATTTCTCCTTGTATAATAAATTTAGGTTGATAAGGGAGCCTATCTCCCAAAATCAACTGTATAATTATTCAACATAATGTTGTATAATTGTAGTTATTAGATAGAGGATGTCGTATTCTCCTTGGGG
>CALYBM010000060.1 GCA_944412525.1 uncultured Ruminococcus sp.
AAAGCTTTTGGGAAACAGTTGAACAGGGCAGACCGGCCATGGAGGCTGTTACAAAATGGGGCGCAATTTTAGATAATGAAATTGCGCGAAAAAGAGCAGAATATATTTCTGATAAGTAGCGAAAAAAGCAGGTGTGAAAATGGCTTTCAAAAATAAACGTTCCCGATTAGTGGAAAGCAGGGGCGAAACGCTTACATTTTATCTTATGCTGATGCCTTTTGCAATTTTGTTTTTGGTTTTTATTGTTTTGCCGGTACTTTCTTCCGTGGCACTCAGCTTCTTTTCTTACGATATGATGTCTGCGCCTAAATTCAACGGTTTACAGAATTACCTCCGTATGGTTGTAGGGGATGAGGTGTTTCCGAAAACCGTGCTGAATACCCTGAAATTTTCAATTATTACAGGACCTATCAGCTATATGCTTTCCTTTTTGCTGGGCTGGCTTATCAATGAATTGCCGCCGATACCGCGCAGTATTCTTACATTTCTGTTTTATGCGCCGGCGCTTGGAGGAAGTACGATTTTTATTTGGCAGGTAGCTTTTTCGGGCGACAGTTACGGGTATATCAATAGCTTTCTGTTGTCATTAGGTCTGATTGATACTCCCATTAACTGGTTCTATAATACTGATTATGTTACACCGGTTATGATTATTATTCAGCTTTGGTCAAGTATCGGCGTAGCCTTTTTGGCAAATATAGCAGGACTGCAAAATGTAAATACCGAAATGTATGAGGCGGGCGCCTTGGACGGCATAAAGACCCGCTGGCACGAATTGTGGTATATAACCTTACCCAGTATGAAAAGCATTTTGCTTTTCAGTGCAGTAATGCAGATACAGACGACTTTTTCTATCGGCACAGTAATTCAGACATTGGCAGGTTACCCGAGTGTAGATAATAAGGTTGACACGATCGTAACGCATTTGTCGGATATATGCACTACGCGGTTTGAAATGGGATATGCCGCAGCTATTTCGGTATTCTTGTTTGCAATGATGGCAATTACACGTGTGGCAATAGGTAAAATATTGGATTTTTTGGGGAAATAAGTAATATGAGTTTTATAATCAATTTATATAAAGGAGACGAAGCAAGTGGCAAAATATGCTGAGTATAAACGGTATACGCGGAGCCGGGCAGGCAATGTGTTATATTTTGGCTTTTTGTTTCTGATGGGTGCATTTTCTGTTCTTCCGCTGTTTTACTGTGTATGTACGGCGTTTAAACCGCTTGATGAACTGTTGATTTTTCCGCCGCGTTTTTTTGTGAGCAGACCTACTATTGAAAATTTTACGGTATTACCGTCTTTGCTTGAAAAATTAAGTGTGCCGTTTGCCCGCTATATTTTCAATTCATTTTTTATAGCAATATGTACAACAGTATTAAATCTTTTTGCGTCGTCAATGGCGGCATATGTGCTTTCAAAGTCCAGGATAAAAGGTCGCGTTGTGTTTTTTATGATTGTTCAGTTTTCTTTGCTGTACAATGCTACAACGCTTGCAGTTCCGCAATATCTGATATTCAGTAAGCTGCATCTTATCAATACATATTGGGTATATATTCTTCCGGCTATTCCTTCATCTATGGGTGCATTTTTGATTAAACAGTATATAGATTCAGGCGTGCCCGACGCACTGCTGGAAGCGGCTAAAATTGACGGCGCGGGTGTTTTTACGGTGTATTTGAGAATTGTTATGCCAATCATTAAACCGGCGCTTATGACCCAGCTTCTTTTTTCGTTTCAGTCCATATGGTCAATTACGCCTACGAACGGAACCATATTCAGTGAGGAATTAAAAACCTTGCCGTATGTTATGGGTTCAATAGCAACCGGAGGCACGGCGAGAGCAGGTTCGGCTATGGCATCTACGGTTTTATTGATGATTCCTCCGATTATTGTTTATTTTATTTCGCAAAGCAATATTATGGAAACGATGAGTTCGGCCGGATTAAAGGAATGATGACAAATGAATGTATGCTTGAAAAATAGAATGATTAAATGTATAAAAAAAATTATATCGCTTATTATCAGTATACTTATTGTTTTAAGCATTTCTATTATTGTTTCGGCGCAGGATTCTCTTCCTACGGATACATTTACGCATTGGACAATGTCTGACGGACAGAAAAAAGCGGTTGCAATGCCGCCCCTTTATGAAGCGGATTCTGTCATTTCGGCGCGGAGCCTCGGTTTTGATAAGGATTTCGGCAATATTGAATTTGTAACCTTTGATAGACAGGGTGATGCCTATATTTTGACCGACGCCGGCAGAATACTCCGTCTTAACAGTAATTATGAGCTGATATGCGATTATAAAATCACCGATCGTTCCGGAAATCCGGTTGATTTTACCGGCGCAAAGGGAATATACGTATATTCTGAAGCCGAGTTGTATATTGCCGACACTGCTCACGCGAGAGTGCTTTATTGTGTAGACGGTGTAGTACAAAAGGAAATATTACTGCCGAAAACTGCACTTATTCCCGATAACTTCGTTTTTAAACCGACGCGCATTGTACGCAATGCTCAAGGGTATTTATATGTTTTGAGCGAAGGCTCGTATTACGGAGCGATTTTATATAATCCAAACGGTGAGTTTTCCGGCTTTTTCGGCTCAAACACGGTAAAAGGAAATATTTTGTCTTCGCTTGAATATTTGTGGGATCGCCTTACAATGAATGATGTTAAACGCGCGCAGGTAAGCAAAACGCTTCCGTTCCAGTTTTCGGATATTTGCCTTGACGAAAAAGGATTTGTTTATACTAGCACGGGACTTAATTCTGATGATTCAGTAGGGCAGATACGAATGTTGAGTCCGGGCGGAGACGGAATACTTTCCGGTGCGGAGAGCTTTAATTTCGGCGAAACCGATAAGGTTGTACGTATGGATAACGAGATACGACAGAATTTTACGGGGATACAATCTGACGGAAACGGGCTGATATATGCTCTTGACAGCGGATTTGGGCTTATTTATATCTACGATACGGAAGGAAACATAGTAGCGGCTTTTGGCGGCGGGGTAGGTCAAGGTAAACAAACGGGCGTTTTTTCTGCGGCAAATTCGATCGCTGTAAACGGTTCAAGAATTATGGTGTCTGATTCTCTTCGCGGTACGGTAACTTTTTTTGAGCGAACAGAATACGGAGAGATTTTATGTACTGCCCAGGAACTGACCATG
>CALYBM010000061.1 GCA_944412525.1 uncultured Ruminococcus sp.
ATAAAGCTCAACGCACTGCCCAATCCCGCAAACTTCACACCTGTGTACTTTGCCACGATCGATGACGAGGTTTGAAGCTCGGTATCGGGTTCGGGGTTAGTTTCGGGATTGTCGCCCTGTGTCCTGTAATAGGTTATGTTATCATCCTCTATAACCTCAACAATGCGGTGGGTATTCAAAACCGTTTCACCGTTTTTGTCTATCGGGAAGGTCACGATGTCTCCTTTTTGATACTCTTCGTCATAATCCGTGACCTTAGCAAAGATTAGATCGCCCTCGTTGAGGGTGTCTTTCATTGAGCCCGTCTGAACACTCAAGGGTGCTACTCCGAAAATATTGGGGACCCCCGATGACTTTGATGTTAACGACAGCGTCACTACCAAAACCGACACTATCAGAATCAACACAACAATAATGTCAATTATTATGTTTATTATTCTTTTTAACACTTTGCTCATAAGGGGTCTCCAACTAATTTAAGATTTTTGCATTAAAATTGTGATTTGTTATAATCAGCCAATCTCGCTTACTGTGTCACCTGTTACTGTGAAATCAATATCAACGCTCTGACCTGCGTTAGCGTCAACGCACTGCTCATCCTGACCTTCAAACCATACATAGATGTTGTAGTACTTAACCTGACCTGCATCCTCTGTCTCGCCGCCTGTCAAAGTGCCAACAGGGATTTCATAGTCGATGCTGGGTGTGATTTCTGTTGTAGAATCAGCAGCACTTGCAGCTTCATATGGAGCACCTGCGTTGTCGTATACAGAAGTTGTGAAGTCGCCTGTTCCAAGTCCGGAGTCGTTAGCCTCGACAACTGCTACACGGATGTAATCGTTGTTGATACCGGAAATGCTGATTGTTACATTTTCAACATCAGCCTGACCTGCGTTACGAATATTGAGCTGCTCAGCAAAGTAGTAGTTAGTGCCGTCTGTAATTGATGAGAACTGCTCGTCAGCAGGCTTCTCAAAGCTTGACTTGTCTTCTGCATTAGCAGTAAACCAAGCTGTACCGTTTGCTGTTGAAGCAGGGATAAATGTCTTGTTTGCTACGCCGTAATCAATCTGTGTCTTCCAATCCTTGTCGCTTTTGGAAATTTGAAGCTTTGAAGACTTAATTGTCCTAACATTGATACCGCTTGCAGTAGCAGTTGTACTAGATGTAAACCATGCGTATGTAGCTGTTCCGAGTGCGAGCATTGCCACGAGGAGCATTGCTACGGAAGAGACTAATAATCTCTTTCTTGATGTTGTTTTCATTGAGAAATTCCTCCTAAAATTGATTTTTGTCCCTAAAACACCATAGGGATGTTTTTTATATCAGTGCGTTTGCACTTAATATCGTTATCAGTTTGCAGGGGCAGTTGTTTCATCGTCACGAACACTGAACAGCATTCTCATTCTTATGTGACCGTTTCTTATATCGTCAATACACTCGGGATCATTACCCTCTATCCATATAACAACAGTGTACTTGTCAACATCGTCAACCTTGAAATCTTCTGTTGCAGTTGTCATTACTTCTGTGTCAGTATTAAACTTTGTACAGTCGGTCTCAGCGGTGTTTCTGTCGTTGTATTTGCCCTTGCCGTAAATTGACGGCTCACCGTTTTTGTAAACCATAACTCTCACGGCTTCGTCGGCAGATTTTGCGGCACCCGTAATCTCGAGCACCGCGTCATAGTCAAGTGTTTCCTGTCCGTTGTTTTTGCAGTAAAAAGTATAGGCAACATAATTATCGCCGTTATGTGCTCCGTTTTCACTTGTGTCAAGGTCAACAGGCAGCCACGAATATGTAATGTTTGTAACATCGTCAGCCTGCTTTGCCGACAGCGAAACGCCCATCGTCTTAAACTCGGGGTCTTCGCTGAGCACGATGCCCTTCTTAGCGGCGGGTGAATCAACTTTTATGATGAGGTCGCCCCATTGGGTTACAAGCATTGAAACAAAAAACAGAATCAGCAAAACTATCAGGCACACGCTCAGAATAATGCTCAAAATTTTTCTGCGTTTTTTGTATTTTACAATTTCGATTGAGTCGTTTCTTACATGAAGATGCTCAATTTCGGCATCCGATATTTTTTTATCGTTTAATCGGCTTAACTCCTCAGGAGTAATAGGCTGTTCAATTTTAGGTTTGTTTTTTCCGAACAATTTGATCACTCCGTGGGTTTTTATTTTCAAATCGTGATACGCAAACCTTTCGGTCCGCATAAAACGAGTTTTGCTGATTACGAAATCGGAATATTGTTTTCGTCACAGCCGATAAAGCCGAGCTGTACGCCGAGTTGTGCGTCCTGAACATCGTCATCGCACTGCGGATCCTCTCCGTCAACCCAAAGTCTTATCGTCACCCTTGTCGGGGTAAGCTGTTCAAGATGAAAAATTCTTGTACTGTCACTGTATTGCATTTCACCCGACGGAAGGTCAAATGTAACCTGACCGTTTACCGGAGTACTCTTGTTAGGCTCATAAATAGCCGTACCGTTTGCCTCGGTAGAAAAGTCGACCCTTGTACAGTTTACAACATCAGCCTGAGGTCCTGTCGAAGTCGTGGTTACTTTTGTGCCGTCGTCATTTCCCTGTTCGGTACTTTCTGTGGTAAGGTGAACCCACATATTCTCGGTGGCAATAAAATAGCACTCAAACTCAAGGTAAGAACGGTTATTCGGCTCCCTCTCAGCTCCCCGCTGATTTGTAAAGCTTGTACCGTCTGTAGTTGTAACGGGGTCAAGCACCGTATCTTCAAGGCTTGTATCAAACCGACCGAGGTAACTGTCGATCATTTCGTTTGTAATAACCTTGCCATATCTTTCAAGATCCGTGCCGTAGTCCTCCATTGCAACCTTGAGCTGGGCACTCATACTGATTTTTATATCAAGATTATCTACGCCTGCAAATGTATTTATCGAAAACCACGCAACCGTCGATGTGGTCATTGAAAGCAGAGTAATAAGGGCTACAAAAATTATGAGCCTTTTACGCCTTTTAAACGGAACCTTTTCACTGACGATTCCGTCAGCAAGCTTGCTAAAAAAGCCCATTATTAACACTCCTAAAAAAATTACTTAAAAAAGGGAAAGACAGTATTGCGTATTTTATACAAACTCACCCTCTCATATGGATAATTTTATATTAAATCCATATAAAAGTCAATAATTTGTACCCTATTCACAATTTTTTGTAGGAGTGTACAAAAAAATTCCATTCGTTTTGTGCAAAACAACAATTTTAAAAAGCGATTCATCTCTGCCTTTGTTTGATTGAAATAGATACATATTTCGCACAAAGTATAAATACAACCATATAATACAAAAATAATCCCTTGAAAGCGATTTTTAAACGGTTATAATAATATCAAAAGACAATTTTTCGGTTCGGCACAAATAAAAGGGGACACCGAAAATGTGTCCCCGAAAACATAATATTCTCTTATAAACAGTGTCAAATCTGCTTGTTTACAATTTTATATTCGTCATACAGCTGAAAATAGTGGCACTGCGTAACACTTTGGGTAAGAAAACGCTCCATTTCATCCTCATCAAGATTTATGCTGCAATAATCGCCGTACTCCTCGTCACTTACATAGTGAGCACACATTTCACATCTGTCAGCCATTATTCTCATCTCCTTTTGATACAAACGCGTATTTGTCGTATGAAAAAGGAACATATCCCTCAAGCTGACCGAAAACCTCGTCAAGGCTGTTTGCAACGGAGTAAAGTCCTTTGCTCTCGCTTGTCATAAAATTATTGTTAATTGCATTTTCAAGCATTTCAAACATCGGATTGTAGTAGCCCTTGACATTGTATATTATAATCGGTTTTGTATGGCGTTTGAGCTGTTTGAGCGTCAGCACCTCAAAAAACTCTTCAAATGTGCCCATTGAACCGGGACAGATTATAAATGCGTCGGCTTTGTCCTCCATAATTCCCTTGCGTTCACGCATGGTTTCCGTGAAAATAAGCTCTGTGCATTTATCGTATAAAACATTAAGCTCTGTAAAAAAGGCGGGACTTACACCTATAAGCCTGCCGTTTTCCGCCGTTACTCCGCGGGCAACTGCTCCCATAACACCGTATTTTCCCGCACCGAACACGACGCCGTGTCCTTTTTTTACGAGTGCTTTGCCGAGGTCTTCGGCCGTGTCAAGAAATTCTTTGTCGATCAGCTCGCTTGAAGAGCCAAATACACATATATTCATAAAAAAATCCTTTCAAATATCAAATCTTAATTTATTTATCACATTATACAACTGTATCGTATTTCGGTCAACATCTGTTTTAATGCGTGCCGTATTTTTACACTTTGTCAGGGGGAAGACAATATGCAGATATTCTCAAAACTAAGAAGCGACAATAACCCACCTATGATTGAACGAAGCGTTCTAAGCCTTGCATGGCCGATATTTTTCCAATCTCTTTTGGGAATAGCTCTAGGCTATGTTGATACCGTAATGCTCTCAAATTACAGCGAAACCGCTGTTGGAGCTATCGGCAACGCAAACTCAATTATCGGATTTTTGACCCTCGCGTTCACCATCATTTCAAGCGCAACGGGCATAATGGTAAGCCAGTACCTCGGCGCCGGTAAAAAGGAAGAAATGAACAAAATTTACACCGTTGCGTTAGCATTTAACCTTGTTTTAAGCGGAGTAATAAGCCTTATCGTGTTTTTGTTCAGCCGTCCTCTGCTTGTCGCAATGCAGGTTCCCTCCGAAATGATGAGCGATGCCGATATGTATATGAAAATAGTAGGCGGAACAATTTTTACACAGGCACTTCTTAACGCCTTTAACCAGATTTTTTCAAGCCACGGCAAAACCGTATACGGTATGATAATTGCTTTTGCAATGAACATCTTAAATATCTGCGGTAACTATATGTTCCTATACGGCCCGCTTCAGGCCCTTAATCTCGGTGCTTCGGGTGTTGCCGTTTCGACCTGCATAAGCAGAGTTGTCGCACTGATTGCCGCTATAATTTACTTCTACAATGTAATAAAGGGAAGAATAGGCATAAAATACTTGATTCCGTTCCCGTTTGACATTTTAAAAAGACTTTTAAGACTCGGAATACCGACAGCAGGTGAAAATATCTCCTACAATTTTTCACAGCTTGTGCTCACAGCCTTTGTAAACACAATGGGCATAGTTGCGATCAACACTAAAATATATGCAAATATGCTTTCGATGTTTACATATATGATAGCATTGGCGGCGGCAAACGCCACTCAGATAATTGTCGGTCACA
>CALYBM010000062.1 GCA_944412525.1 uncultured Ruminococcus sp.
TGGTTTAAAAACGCTCAGCCGTTTATTGCTTATACAGAACCGTTTTATGTAGATGTCAGAGGCAATACATCAATCACCTTTTCGCTTTCAGGATCAAAATACGATAAACTTTCAAAAACATACTCAAGCCCACGTATACAGGTAGATGACAAAGCAGTCGAAACCCGCTGCTATTGCAACAAATACAGCATCGCAAACAGTTATTTTCAATGGGTAAAGGGCATTCTTTCGGCGCTGCTTGTGCTATGCGCTGTTATGGGAATAATAGCTGTGAGCGTTTATAAGACCAAGCCTTTCGGAGCCGTACTGTGCGTATCTATTGCGCTTGTTTTTGTGCTTGTTTGCATTATAACCTGTATTGTACAGTACAGAAAAATGAAATTGCTTTATAAAAATCTTTTGCGTAAAAATTGACAAAACGGGCGGATACAATATTCGCCCGTTTAATTTTGACTGATTTTATTCACGAAGCTCCTCTGCGTCCTTGTCAGCCATACATTCAACAAGAACAGCCTTTTGAGCGTGGAGGCGGTTTTCTGCCTCTTCAAAAATCTCGTTTGCGTGCTCTTCAAATACATCGGCGGTTATTTCCTCGCCGCGGTGAGCGGGCAAACAGTGCAGAACCATGCAGTCCTTATTTGTAACCGCCATAAGCTCTTTGTTGACCTGATAGCCTGCAAATGCGGCTTCACGGATTTTCTTTTCCTCTTCCTGTCCCATTGACGCCCAAACATCTGTATATACAACATCTGCGTTCTTAGCCGCCTCTAACGGATCGGTAACAATTTCAAATTTGTCGCCGTACTTTTTGCCGAATTCAATAATATTTTCAGGAGGCATATAACCCTCGGGACAAGCCGCCGAAAAACTCATTCCCACGCTCAGACAGCCTACAATAAGAGAGTTCATCATATTGTTTCCGTCACCGATAAAGCACATTTTAAGTCCCTCAAGCTTGCCCTTAAATTCACGGATTGTCATAAGGTCTGCAAGCACCTGACATGGGTGGCAGTAGTCCGTAAGTCCGTTAATAATCGGAATTGATCCGTACTCTGCAAGAGCCTCAACCTCGCTCTGTTTAAAAGTACGAATCATAATTGCGTCAAGAAAACGTGACAAAACCCTTGCAGTATCCTCAACAGGCTCTCCCCTGCCGATTTGCAGGTCGTTTGAGGAGAGAAACAGCGGATAACCGCCGAGCTGCGTCATGCCCACTTCAAACGATACACGGGTACGTGTGCTTGATTTTTCAAAAATCATTCCGAGAGTTTTGCCCTTTAGATATTTATGCTCTATTCCGTGCTTTTGCTCATATTTAAGCTGGTCGGCAAGGTTTAATGTATTTATGATTTCCTCCGTTGACCAGTCCTCAAGTTTAAGTAAATGCTTCATATCAGTTGTTCTCCTTTAATGTTTTATCAAGTATTTTAATTGCCTCGTCAATCTCATCGTAAGAGATAACAAGCGGCGGCAGCATTCTCAGCAAATCCTTTGCGGTGATGATGAGAAGTCCGTTTTCAACGCATTTTACAGCAATATCGTGAGCGTCGCCGCTTTTTAGTTCAACGCCTATCATAAGACCCATTCTGCGTACGGATTTTACATCATCAAGCTCCGAGAGCTTCTTTTCAAAATACTCGCCCTTTTTATTTACTTCGTCCATAAAGCCGTCTGCACAAACACGGTCAAGGACATAATTTGCGCCCGCGCAAACAACGGGATTCGCGCCGAAGGTCGTGCCGTGAGTTGACGGCGACATAACATCCTTAAGCTTCTCGCCGCACATACAGAGTCCTATCGGAAGTCCTCCGCCGAGCCCCTTTGCCACAGTCATTAAATCGGGCAAAATGCCGTAGTTTTCAAAGGCAAACAGCTTGCCCGTTCTGCCTACGCCCGTCTGAACCTCGTCGATTATTACGAGTATATCGTTTTCGTTACAGTATTTTACAAGCGACTGAACATAGTCTTTATCAAGAATATTTACTCCGCCCTCGCCCTGTATAAGCTCAAGCATAACGGCGCAGGTCTTTTCACTTACCGCAGCTTTAAATTTATCAAGGCTGTCAGCCTCTACATAAGTAAATCCGTGTGTAAACGGGAAGAAATAATTATGAAACACATCCTGTCCCGTCGCAGAAAGAGTGGTCACCGTTCTGCCGTGAAAGGAATTTTTCAGCGTTATAATTTCGTTTCTGCCGTCGCCGTACTTGTCAAAGCTGTATTTGCGCGCAATCTTTATGGCACACTCGTTTGCCTCCGCTCCGCTGTTGCCGAAGCAAACCTTTGAAAGGCCCGTCAGATTACAAAGCCTTTGTGCAAGAGTGCTTGGCTGTTCGCTGTAAAAGTAGTTTGACATATGCTGAATAGTAGCCGCCTGTTTTGAAACTGCCTCAACCCAGCCGTTGTCGCAGTAGCCGAGACAGTTTACGCCTATGCCCGAAGATACATCAAGATATTTCTTGCCGTTTTCGTCATAAGCATATACGCCCTTGCCGCTTTTCAAAGCAACGTCGTATCTGCCGTAGGTATGCATTATATATTTTAAATCTTTTTCCTTTGTATTCAAATCTCATTCACCCCGTCCTATGTTTTCGTTGTTAAATGAATAGACAAAAACATCGTTACGCTTTTCAAATCCGAAATCACGCCAAAAGCTCTGCCCTGTTTCATTGTTCTGATAGCAAAAAATATGCGTTTTGTCTATTCCCTGCGACTTTATCATTTCAACAGCCTTTTGAGCAAGGGCGTGACCGATACGCTTTCGCCTGTATTCGGGCATCACCGCCATATGATGAATAAATCCCCGTCTGCCGTCGTGACCCGCAAGAACCGTGCCTACAATTTTTCCGTCAATTACGGCAACCTGGCTCATACCCTTGTTGTGCTTTAGATAACGCTCCATTTGCTCTCTGTCGTCGGCTTTTGAAAGCGCGCGCTTTGAAGTTATCTGCCACATAGCAAAAACCTCATCGTAGTCGTCTATTTTCATTTCCCTTATAAGCATGTTAACCCCATAAAAATATATTTGTAAGTCAGTACAAAAACATCACTCAAAGCCTTTAATAAAACATTGTTCCGATACCCTCGTCACAAAACAGCTCAAGCAAAATTGAATGTTCCAGTCTGCCGTCAATAATATGGGCGCGGTTTACGCCGCTGCGGACAGCCTCAACACAGCAGTCAATCTTGGGAATCATTCCGCCCTTGATTATGCCGTCACGCTTGAGCATGGGAACCTCGCTGACATTTACAACCGAAATGAGCGAATTGTCATCGTTTACATCACGCAAAAGTCCTCTTATATCCGTCATCAAAATAAGCTTTTTTGCGCCGAGCTTTGCGGCTATCTGTGCCGCCGCAAGATCAGCGTTGATGTTGTAAACATTTCCGTCGTATCCTCCCGCTACCGTTGCCACAATCGGGATATATCCGTTTTGCATGGCATTTTGGAGCGGTTCGGGATTTACCTCCTTGATTTCGCCCACATAGCCCAAATCAACGCCTGATACAAGCTTTTCAGCCATAAGAAGACTGCCGTCAAGTCCGCAAAGGCCGAGCGCCTTTCCGCCGTGTCTTTCAAGCAGCTGAACAAGGCTCTTGTTTACCTTGCCCGCAAGCACCATTTGAACGATGTCAATAGTTTCCTTGTCTGTGACACGCATACCGTTTTCAAAACGGCTTTCCTTTCCCACCGCATCAAGCATCGCGTTGATTTCGGGTCCGCCGCCGTGCACGAGAACAACATTAATTCCGACAAGCTGCATTAAAACTAAATCGCTCATTACCGCCGCCTTAAGCTCCTCGTTAATCATCGCGTTTCCGCCGTACTTTACAACGATTGTTTCGCCCGAATATTTTTTGATATACGGCATCGCCTGTATTAAAATTTTTGCTCTCTGTGAAGTATCCATATTATATCATTCCTATTTTTAAGGTAGTGTATTCTCCGTGATTATGTTCGGTAATCGCCGTTTATTTTTACATAGTCGTATGTGAGATCGCATCCGTACGCTTCGGCACAGCCGTCGCCGTCGCCGAGCGAAACAAGGATGTTTATCTCTTTTTCAAGCAAAATTTCCTTTGCCTTTTCTTCGGAAAACTCAACGCCTGCGCCGTTCTCGCAAACGAGGATTTCTCCCTTGCAGGACTTAAACGAAACACGAACCTTGCTTATATCTACATCGGCTCCGCTGTAACCGATTGCACACAGCACTCTGCCCCAGTTTGCGTCAGCTCCGAACATAGCAGCCTTTAAAAGGCTTGAGCATATAATGCTCTTTGACACGCAGACCGCGTCCTTTTTAGTCTTTGCCCCGCTTACATTGCAGACGAGCAGTTTAGTCGCGCCCTCGCCGTCACTGGCAAGCTTTTTTGCAAGCGATTTAAACGCCTCGGTAAGGCCCTCAACAAACACTCTGTAGTCATCGTTTTTTTCGGTAACAGGCTCATTGCCCGCAAGTCCCGAAGCCATAATCGCAAGCGTATCGTTTGTTGACGTATCGCCGTCAACGCTCACCATATTATAGCTGTCCTCAACAGCTTCACGCAATGCCTCTTCAAGCATTTGGGAAGAAATTGCCGCATCCGTTGTAACAAAAGAAAGCATCGTACCCATATTGATATGAATCATTCCGCTGCCCTTTGCTATTCCGCCGACAGTTACCTTTTTGCCGCCGAGCGTCATCTCCATTGCAATTTCCTTTTTAACGGTATCGGTGGTCATTATTGCCTCCGCCGCATTAGTGCCTCCCTCTTTTGAAAGCGTACCCTTCATCATCTCAACGCCCTTAATAACAGGCTGTATGGGCAGAGGCTGTCCGATTACTCCCGTTGACGCAACTATGACATCATCAGGATTAACCGAGAGTGCGTCTGACGCTGTTTTGCACATTTTTTCTGCAATCTCAACACCGTCTGCGTTGCAGGTATTTGCATTGCCCGAATTTACTATAACTGCCTGCGCAATGCCGTTTTCAAGATGCTTTTTCGTAACCTGAATAGTCGCGCTCTTTACAAGATTTTTTGTGTAAACTGCCGCCGCCGCACAAGGCTTTTCGCAGTAAATAAGAGCGAGGTCACGCTTTGTTTTGTTTGACGGCTTGATTGACGCACACACACCCTGTGCCGTAAAGCCCAGCGGCGATGTTACGGTACCGTCTATAAATTTAAAATTTTGCATTTTATCAATCCTTAGTTTAATTCGTCCCTGCTTTTGCGTATATCATATAGGGAGTTACGCAAGCACGACAGTAAAGTTACCTGCGCTTGCAAAAAACTGTATTAAAAAGCAGGCGGCACTATTAAAAGTCCTGTCTTTTCGTCAAGGCCGAAGATTATGTTCATATTCTGAATAGCCTGTCCTGCCGCACCCTTTACCATATTGTCTATGGCGGCGCAGGCAATGAGCTTGTTTGCACGCTTGTCGTGATGAATTGAAACATCGCAGAAATTTGAATACTTAATGTTGTGGATGTCGGCGCACTTGCCGTCATCGAGCAGTCTTACAAAATACTCGTCCTTGTAGTAGTCCTCATAAGCCTTTCTTATCTGTTCAAAGGTCACGCCCTCTTTAATATCGGCATAAACCGTCGCGAGGATTCCCCTGTTTACGGGAAGAAGATGAGGAACAAAGGTTATTGTCACCTTTTCGCCCGAAAGCTTTGAGAGCGTCTGCTCAATTTCGGGAGTATGGCGGTGAGAAGCTACCTTGTAGGCGTGAAATCCCTCGTTCAACTCGGGAAAATGATTGCCCTGTGTGGGTTTTCTTCCCGCACCCGTCACACCGCTCTTGCAGTCGCAGATAATGCCCTTAGTTTCAATAAGTCCGTTTGCTATTGCGGGTGCTATCGCAAGAGGAGAACAAGTCGTATAGCAGCCGGGATTTGCGACGAGCTTTTTTCCCTTTATTTCATCTCTGAAAAACTCGGGCAAACCGTAAACAGCCTGCTTGTGAAGATTTTTGTCAAGGAATGTTCCGCCGTACCATTCGGTATACTCCTCCTCACTTTCAAGTCGGAAGTCCGCGCCCAAGTCGATAAACGCCTTGCCCGCGTTTATGCACTTTTCGGCAAGCTCCTGCGAAAGTCCGTGAGGAAGAGCGGCAAATATAACATCGCTCTTTTCAACGACTGCGTCCTGGTTTTCACACACCATATCGTTTAAAAACGCATATGACGGGTAGACATCGCTTATTTTTTCACCCTCAAACGAAACAGAGCTTATAGCCGAAATTTCAGCTTCGGGGTGAGTTGAGAGCAAGCGGACAAGCTCTGCGCCCGCATAGCCTGTTGCACCTACTATTCCTGCTTTTATCATTTAATTCATCTCTTTCTGTTCACATTTTAAGGAAGCCAAAAAAGCAAATCTAAAATATTTCCTAATGTTCCCACCGGGTCAGCTGTTAGTCTACAGATCTTAATTACACTGCTTACAGTTAGGTAAATACAAATCATACAGACCGCAAAACCTATCACGCCGTCAGGAAGAAAGAAAAAAATAAATTCCAAAATTAAAACGGTCAAACTGACAGCCAAAACAAGCAGATATAATATTAACTTTTTGACTTTTTCCTTATCAATCGTATGTTTTTTATACCTTTTGTTTTTCATTGATACTCTTTATTTTAATCAGCAAAACAAATTCGGGCTACACATCACACCCAAATTCATACGTGAGTGCTAACCGCCTTAACTGCCCTGTAAACCCATAAGCCACATAGTCTGATGGCGTTGTTTATTTTTATAATTTTTCCGCTATCTCGGCAACACGCTTTGCCTGAGCCTTGACATTTGACGACGCGGGACCGCCGAAAACGGTACGCTCGTTTGTACAGCGTTCAAGCGATATTGCGCTGTAAACATCATCAGTAAATACATCGCATACCTTTTTGTACTCGTCAAGCGGGAGGTTTTCAAGGTCTGTTCCAAGCTCAATACATCTTGCAACCAGTTCTCCCGTCGCCTTGTAGGCGTCTCTGAACGGTACGCCGTGCTTTGTGAGCCAATCGGCACAGTCGGTCGCATTGATAAAGCCGCCTGCCGCCGCTTTTCTCATATTTTCGGGGATAACACGCATGGTATCAAGCATCGGAGTAAAGGCCGTAAGGCACATTTTTACGGTATCAACTGCGTCAAAAATTGCCTCCTTATCCTCCTGCATATCCTTGTTGTACGCAAGGGCGGTTCCCTTCATAATTGTGAGCAATGTCATATTGTCGCCGAAAACTCTGCCGCTTTTTCCTCTTACAAGCTCCGCAATGTCGGGATTCTTTTTCTGCGGCATAATCGAAGAACCTGTTGAGAATGCATCGTCAAGCTCAATAAACTTGAATTCCCAGCTGCACCACAAAATCATCTCTTCCGAAAAGCGGGAAAGATGCACCATAATTATCGAAAGAACAGACGCAAACTCGATGCAGAAATCCCTGTCGGACACGCCGTCGAGGGAATTGTTTGTAATTCTCTCAAAACCGAGCAGTTCTGCCGTAATCGTTCTGTCAATCGGATAAGTCGTACCGGCAAGCGCACATGAACCGAGAGGCATTTCATCCATTCTTTTAAGGCAGTCCTCAAGTCGGGAAACGTCTCTCAAAAGCATTTCTCCGTACGCCAACAGGTGATGACCGAAGGTAATCGGCTGTGCTCTTTGAAGATGAGTATAGCCCGGCATAACGGTTTCGCTGTACTTTTCCGCTTTGTCGGCGATAACCTTAATCAAGTCGACCACAAGTTTTTTGACATTTACAACCTCTTTTTTAAGATACAGCTTTATGTCGAGCGCCACCTGGTCGTTTCGGCTGCGTGAGGTGTGAAGTCTTTTGCCGTTGTCGCCGATTCTTTTTGTCAGTTCACCTTCGACAAAGGTGTGAATATCCTCGGCTTCCATATCAAACTGCAAAACGCCGCTCTCTATGTCGGCAAGGATTCCCTTTAAGCCCTGCACTATGTCCTCGGACTGCTCCTCGGTGATTATTCCGCATCTGCCGAGCATCGTTGCGTGGGCGATACTGCCCTCAATATCCTCTCTGTACATTCTGCTGTCGAATGAAATAGAGCTGTTAAAGTCATTTGTTGTTTTTGAAAGCTCCTTTTTGAAGCGGCCTTTCCATAACTGCATAGTTTTAATTCCTTTTCCTGTAAATTAATTTAATGTAAATATACTAAATACTGTCAAAATAAAACGACGGTTATCTTCCTTTAAACACAAAGTGAAGTGCCGCTGAGAAGATACCTAATGCCGCCGCAACAGGAAGCCAAAAAAAGATATAAGCCGCAGCAAGCATTGATGAGCCGAAACTTTTGTCTGCTATGTAGAAAAAAAGTACGGCTGCCCCGACGATAAACGCTAAAATAATATCAACTGCCGCAAATATAAGGAACGGTGATTTTCTGTTGCCGTTTCTCTTTGTGACAAAATAAATCACGGCCGTAACAACGGCAATAATCAAAGCAAGTATTACCGCAAAAATCGCATAATCCAACATATAAAATAAAACCTGTAAAAACACTTATCGGGGCAGAGAAAACCCTGCCCCATTATTGTATTGATCAAAAGTTTACTTTTGCCGTCTTACTTGATAAGACCTTTCTTTGCGCGAACCTTGATCG
>CALYBM010000063.1 GCA_944412525.1 uncultured Ruminococcus sp.
CAAACAGATAGACATAAGGCGGGTGAAACTATGCTAGAGAGAGTTATTGAGTTAACGAATCAATATATTGATGCTATGCCTAAAAAAGAACGGAAAAAATACGGACAGTTTTTTACAAGTATGGAGACTGCTCGTTTTATGACAAGTTTATATAATATTACTGATGATATGACAAAGATTAGTGTGCTGGACGCCGGAGCAGGGTCTGGTATTCTGTCATGCGCATTTATTGAGCGTTTAGAAAAAGAGCCTTTTGTTAAGGAAATAGAGCTTATATGCTATGAAAATGATGATAACGTACTACAGCTGTTAAGAGATAATTTATCATATTGTCAGATGAAATCGACAAAAAAAGTTATATTTACTATTATAAATGATAATTATATTTTAAGTCAGTATTTAGACTTCAATCATATGATCGGTGGTAATCCAGAACCTAAAAAGTATGATTTTGTTATAGGAAATCCTCCGTATATGAAAATTCCTAAAGACGCACCGGAGGCGAAAGCCATGCCAGAGGTGTGTTATGGAGCTCCTAACCTTTACTTTATATTTGCCGCAATGGGACTTTTTAATTTGCGGGATCATGGGCAGATGGTATATATCATTCCGAGATCATGGACATCAGGTGCATATTTCAAGCGATTCAGAGAATATTTCCTTACTGAAGGAAAACTAGAGCATATCCATTTGTTTGTAAGTCGGAATAAAGTATTTGACAAGGAAGATGTGTTGCAGGAAACGATAATAATTAAGGTCCGAAAAACACGCATTGAGCCTAAATATGTTACAATTACATCTTCAAAATCGAATGATGATTTTGGAGGTTTAACCTCCCTTACAGTGCCCTATAAGTTGGTTGTGTCTGGAAAAGACAATTATGTGTACCTTGTGACAAATGAAGAGGAAGTTGAGGTATTAGAATGTCTTCATAAATTTGATAAGACATTACCAGACCTTGGATTGAAAATGAAAACAGGATTGACAGTTGATTTTAGAAATAGAGATATATTGCGCGATACGGCTGAAGAGGGGGCAATTCCTCTTTTCTATTCACAGCATATAAAACAGGGGAAGGTTCAGTTCCCAATACAAAAAGAGCATGAATATGTAGTGACAGATCAAAATGGGTTAATGCAGGATAATAAGAATTATTTATTTGTAAAGCGCTTTACAGCGAAGGAAGAGCCGCGGAGACTGCAATGTGGTATATATTTGGCAAAAAATTATCCACAATATACCAAAATTAGTACGCAGAATAAAATTAACTTTATTGACGGTGTGTTGCATGAAATGTCAGAATGTTTGGTGTATGGTCTATATGTCCTTTTTAATTCAACGTTGTATGATGAATATTACCGTATATTAAATGGATCTACGCAGGTTAATTCAACGGAGATTAACGCTATGCCGGTTCCTGATCTAAATAGTATACAGGAAATGGGAAGAAAACTAATGAAAAGCAAAGATTTTTCAGAAAATAACTGCGATTTGATTTTGGAGGGGTACTGTGGATAAAGTAGAAGAAACCAGAGAATTCTTAAGTAATATTGGGATGCCAAAAGCACAGCAGTCTGATATTTGCTGTTATGTCATATTAGCAATGGCAGGATTGAAGCCTGATATGCATTGGAGTGAAGCTACAAATGAGTGGATTCGAATTCATGACATTATTCGGTTCGCGAACAGCTTTTATGGAACTACATATGCGGAAAATAGTCGTGAAACTTTTAGAAAACAGGCATTACATCATTTCCGGACGGCAGCACTAGTGGAAGATAACGGTAAAGCTACAAATAGTCCGAATTACAGATATCGGTTGACTGAAGAAACGTTAGAAATGATAAGAAAAAGAAATACCATAGAATGGCAACCGGCTTTGAAAAGGTTTTTATCCTATCATAATAGTTTGATGGAGATGTATGCTTCTAAAAAGAAGATGAGTATGATGCCAGTAAAGATAAATGGGCAGGAATTCAACTTTTCACCGGGAAAGCATAATGAACTGCAGAAAGCGATTATTGAAGAATTTGCGCCGAGGTTTGCACCAAATTCAGAGTGTCTATATGTGGGTGATACGATAGAGAAAGATTTGGTAAAGAATGTTGAGAAGCTGACGAAATTAGGATTTGAAATCACGCTTCATGATAAAATGCCAGATGTGGTGTTATATCGTGAGGATAAAAACTGGCTTTATTTTGTCGAGTCTGTGACTTCGGTAGGTCCAATGGATCCAAAACGGATTCTTGAAATAACAGAAATGACGAAGGACGTGACAGCGGGGAAGATTTTTGTGACGGCATTTTTAGATTTTAAGACTTATAAGAAGTTTTCAGCAGATTTGGCATGGGAGACAGAAGTGTGGATTGCAGAGATGCCAGAACACATGATACACTTAAATGGAAATAAGTTTTTGGGACCACGATAAAATGTTGGAGGAATAAGATGTTACAAGACGAAATTGATAAAAAATCAAGCGAAATATATAAAGAAGTTTATCAGATGTCAATTGGAGAACTTGCTAATTTGTATAAAGATCAAGAGGTTGATGTTCATCCGGAATTTCAAAGACTCTATAGATGGTCAGAATATCAAAAAACTAAACTAATAGAATCAATAATGTTGAATATACCGATTCCACCAATTTATGTTAGTCAAGATGAAAAAGGAATATGGGATGTGATTGATGGAGTTCAACGGTTATCTACTATTTTTCAATTTATGGGAATTTTAAAAGATGATGAAGGTGTATTAGTAGAACCTTTAGTTCTATTAGGGACAAAAGATTTACCCTCATTTGAAGGTGTACAATGGGAAAAAGAAGACGATAGAGAACATTCATTTACACCAGAGCAAAGACTAGAGTTTAAAAGATCTCGCTTGGATGTTACGATATTAAAAAAATCAAGCGATCCTAAAGCAAAATATGAATTGTTTCAGCGACTTAATACAGGTGGTTCCCATCTAAGTGATCAGGAAGTAAGAAATTGTTTGATGATAATGGAAAATAGAGATTTTTATAAATTTATTTGTGAATTAGATAAAGAACAATCATTTAGATCTTGTATTTCAATAACGGATAGGAAAGCAGATGAACAATTTCGCTTGGAATTGATCGTTAGATTATTAGTAGCAACTAATATAGAGTGGGAACGAAGCAAGGACTATAAAGAAATGTCTGAGCTTTTAGATCAAGAGATTCTTTTACTATGTTCAAAAAATGATTTTGATATAAACGAATTTCGTGAAAAATTTACTGCTACATTCGATTTGTTAAATGCTGCATTAAATGAAAATACATTCAAAAAATATAAAAAAGCAACGCAATGTTTTTCAGGACCGTTTTTGATTTCATCATATGAAGTTATTGCAGTAGGCGTTTTTTCCAATATCGAGGCCATTATGAGATTAGAAGATCCTAAAAAATGGGTATGTGATAAAATTATGGGAATGTATGATGAGGGAGTTTATTTGGATAATTTAAAACCTGGAACAAAAGTTATTAATAGATTCAAGGTGTTGTCAGAATGGGGTGTAGAATATTTTAAAGTATGAAAATTCGTACGATAGATGAACTCCAAGATTATATAGACAAGGAGCACTCTTGGAGAAGAAAAGAATTAACTGCTATTAAAAGCAATATTTTTGTATCAAGATCCTTTGCAAAAAATACAGCGTTAAGATCGGGGATTGCATTATTATATGCACACTGGGAAGGGATGATTAAGAATGTTGCAACCGCATATCTTTCATATGTTTCAGCACAAAAGTTGTATTATCGAGACTTAAAGAATAACTTTTGGTCTATTGTCCTTAAAAATAATCTAGAAGCTTTTGATGACACGAGAAAATCTTCAAAGCATAATAGAATTGTAAGGAACATAAGGAATATGGGGGATCAAAAAGCCAATATACCTTATGAGGATATAATAAAAACTAAAAGTAATCTAAATTCATCTATTTTTAAAGAAATCATGGAGACGATTGGTCTGGATTATTCACAGTATGAAGGAAATTTTAAGCTGCTAGACGAGGTTTTGCTTAAGATGAGAAATGAGATAGCTCATGGCGAAAAACCAGAATATATGGATTTGGATGAGGAACGTTTTAATGAAATTTACGACAAAATTACTAATATGATGAATATGTTTAATACTCAAATTATAAATGCTGCATGTTTAAAAGAATTTAAGCAATAAAGATGGATAGGCGTACATATATTTACAAATGCATTTTATTTTATATGTGAAATGATTGTATCATGAATAAATGGATGTTGCTAGTGCCAAAGGAAAAAGGAACAGTGGTATGAACAAAATAGAGAAAGCATTAAATACATGTGAAAATATTTTAGATGGAATAGAAGACGACACTATAACAACCTCATCGGCATTACTTCAATGTTTAAAAGTCGCAAGATTATTAAATGATCAGTCGTCTATTATTTGGTTACAGTATGAGTATGGCGGGTATCCAAGAACAAAAGATGGACATATTCAAACTGAGGCCTGGAAAATAGGGTATGCTAATGGGCGAGGCTATGTACAGGATGAAAAACAATGTATTTTTACAGAATTGGCCTCTGAGTTGGAGGAAAAAATTGAATCACAGCATCATGCAGTAAACAATTTTACAACACAAGGTGTTTCTGTTTCAGGGGAACTAGCACTATTAGCTATGACTAAATTGACTGATAATGTCACGCGTTCTACTGGAAATATTATTTCTAACATTGCATTAAGTAAAAAACGATTATCTATCTTAAAATCAAGGTATTATGATTATGCTTTGAAAAAACATATTGAAATATCTTTTGGAAACGTTGCAACGAATATTTTTGCGGAATATAGGGAGCAAGTAGAAAATGGATTTTCTGGCTTGTCGAAAGATACTGTTCTTAAATTACAGGCAATAGAGGATAAAATTAATTCAAATAATCCAGAATTATATTCACAGGCTTTGACTACATGTCGTAGACTTTTTGAAAATACATCAAGAGAACTTTTTGATAAATATTTTCCGGATTATAAAGACAAGAAATATAAAACTAAGTCAGGAAAAGAAATTGATGTAAGTGGAGATCATTTTAAGAATAAATTATCAGCAGTTATCGAAATTTTGGAGGATAAGTCTGCCACTAAAAGTATAGTAGGGAGTAATATTACTTACCTTTTGGACTGGATTGATAATTTGAATGACTTACAATGCAAGGGAGTTCATTCTGATATATCAAAACAAGACGCAATGAGATGTATCATTCAAACATATATTTGCCTTGGAGACATATTAAATTTGCAGAGTGATTGATATATAAATGGCAACATTTTGGCAACAGAAAATCAGTAAAATGGAATAACTGATGTAATAGAAGTAAATATCGGCATGAATCCACACAAAAGTTAAACAAATATAGTTAAAAATATCGAGGAACACGCCGAGTTTGAATAGTAAAAAGAGTATATTTTATGTTTTCTATGGCAGGCAGTCTTTAGGATTGCCTGTCATACTTATGCCTGGCATCAGCTCATATGAGAAACAAAAATAAAAATCCACTGTACTTTTCCTCCCGTACAGTGGATTTTCAGCTTATTCCATCCATTGGTTTTACCTCCTTATTTAATTGATATCTATCTGAAACTATTTTTTCAAATAGTGTTTTCCTTGTGTGAATCAATATCCCATTGGACTATACCT
>CALYBM010000064.1 GCA_944412525.1 uncultured Ruminococcus sp.
GATATGAATCAGGCGATTGAATTTGCAAACGAGCTTGCTCCCGAACATCTTGAGGTTTGCTGCTCAAACCCGATGGAGTATATCGGAAAGCTTGATAACGCGGGTTCGGTATTTTTGGGCAATTACAGCCCAGAACCTTTGGGAGATTATTTTGCAGGTCCAAACCATGTTCTTCCGACAAGCGGAACAGCACGCTTTTTCTCTCCGCTGTCCGTTGACAGCTTTATTAAAAAATCAAGCTTTATTTATTATACCGAGGATGCTTTAAAAAACGATGCAGACGATGTTATTCGTTTTGCAAACACCGAGGGGCTTACAGCACACGCAAATTCAATTAAAGTAAGATTTGACTTAACAGATTAATGCACTTTTACACTATAAAATGATAGGGTTGTTTTTATGAAATATGAGCTTAATAAAAAAATTCGTGAGCTTGAACCTTACGAGCCTATAAGCGGTACATATAAAATTCGTCTTGACGCAAATGAATGTCCTGAAAATTTTCCCGATGACATAAAAAGTCAGATAAAAAATGTTATTGATAAAATAGATTTTAACCGTTATCCCGATCCGCTTGCGACGGAGGTAATTAATTCATTCTCACAATATTATTCGATTAATCCCGAGCTTGTAACAGCAGGAAACGGTTCCGATGAGTTGATTTTTCTTATTGAGTCGGCATTTCTTGAAAAGGGCGACAAAATGCTTGTAGTGACGCCTGATTTTTCAATGTATAATTTTTACTCATCAATTTGTGAGGTCGAGTGTGATTCTTTTATTAAGGATGAAACACTGAATATTGATGTTGATTCTTTAATAGAAAAAATAAACAGTGATAACATTAAGCTCGTCATTTTTTCTAATCCCTGCAACCCGACAGGTCAGGGCATAATTGCCGATGACGCACGCAAGCTTGTAAATTCCGTATCTGCCCTTGTGGTTTTGGATGAAGCATATATGGATTTTTGGGATCAAAGTCTTGTTGCAGAAACCGATAAATACGATAACCTGATTGTGTTCAGAACCGCGTCAAAGTCTATCGGTTCCGCTGCACTTCGTCTTGGCTTTGCGGTATCAAACAAAACTATTTCTAAAGCTTTAAAAGCCGTTAAATCTCCGTATAATGTAAACAGTATTTCGCAGTCTGTCGGTGCTTTGATATACAAAAATAAAGAATATTTGCTCAATAGGCAAAAAGCGATTGTCAGAAACAGAGAAAAGTTGTATAATGGTTTGGTAAAGCTTGCAGAAAAATACGATTCCTTAACGGTTTATAACAGCCATGCGAATTTTGTTTTTGTTAAGACCTCACAGGCAAAGGATATGTGGGAGTATCTAAAGAGTAATTCTATTGTAATCAGATATATGGGAGGTTATATAAGAATTTCTGCGGGAACAGAGCAAGAGGTTGATGAAACTCTTTGCTGTATCGAAAAGTATTTTACGAGGTGAGTCAATGCGTTGTTCTATTAAAGAGCGTAACACTAAGGAAACACAAATAAAACTGCTTTTAAACCTTGACGGCGGCGACATTTCTGTAGATACGGGCATCGGATTTTTTGACCATATGCTGAATTCATTTGCTACTCATGCGGGATTTGGTTTGGAGCTTTCTGTCATCGGTGACCTAAATGTCGACGAGCACCATACGGTAGAGGATACGGGAATTGTGCTTGGAATGGCTTTTTGTGAAGCTTTGGGCGATAAAAGCTCTATTGACAGATTCGGCAGCTTTTATGTGCCTATGGACGAAGCCCTTGCGTTTTCTTCTGTTGATATAAGCGGAAGACCGTATCTTGTGTTTGATGCTGATTTTCCTCAGCAAAAATGCGGCGACTATGATTGTGCGATGACGGTTGAATTTATGCGTGCGTTTGCATTCAATGCGGGTATAACTCTGCATTTAAAATCGCTTTACGGAGATAATTCTCATCACATTACGGAGGCTCTCTATAAGGCTTTGGCTCATTCATTGAGACTTGCCGTAAAGCAAAACAACTTAAATAAGCCGCTTTCTACAAAAGGAGTATTATAATGATAATTTTACCCGCTATAGATATTAAAGACGGAAGCTGTGTTCGTTTGTACAAGGGCGATTACGCGACAGTAGAAAAGGTCGCTGAATCACCTTATATTGCAGCTCAGCGATTTGCAGACGCAGGCGCAAGATGGATGCATATGGTTGACCTCGACGGGGCAAAGGACGCAAGGCTTGTAAATGCGGAATTAATTGCCGATGTAGCAAAATCGTCAGGCTTGTCTGTTGAAGTCGGCGGAGGCATAAGAGATATGAATGCCGTTGAGTATTATCTGTCAAAAGGTATTGACAGAGTAATTCTCGGTTCAGCCGCAGTAAAAGATCCGCAGTTTGTTGTTGACGCCGTCAAAAATTACGGCGATAAAATTATTGTCGGAATAGACGCTAAGGACGGCATGGTCAGAGCAGAGGGTTGGATTGACAATTCTCAAATAAATTATATTGAGCTTGCAAAGCGTATGGAATCGGTAGGTGTTCAGACTATCGTATTCACCGACATTGATCAGGACGGAACACTTTCAGGCCCTAATTTAAAGCAGCTTGACGATTTGGTTAATGAAGTCAGCTGTAATGTGATTGCAAGCGGCGGAGTTGCCGTTATTAAGGATATCATTAATCTTTGCGATTTAAATGTTTACGGTGCTATTTGCGGAAAGGCAATATATTCGGGAAGCCTTGATTTGAGACTTGCTCTTGAGACGGCAAGAAATATCAATAAATAATATTTATTTTGCTTATGGTGAATTATGGATTTTGAAAAATATTTTATAAAATCAGACCTTATTCCTGCGGTTATACAGGAAAAGTCAACCGGCGAGGTCTTGATGCTTGCTTATATGAATAAAGAAAGTATGAAAAAAACCTTTAAAACCGGTTATACTTGGTTTTGGTCACGGAGCAGGCAGGAGCTTTGGAACAAGGGTGCGACATCGGGTCATTTGCAAAAGGTTGTAGATATTTTTGCTGACTGCGATGACGATACGCTGCTTATTACAGTTGAGCAAACAGTGGCAGCCTGTCACACAGGCAGTCATTCCTGCTTTTTTAAAAAGTTAAAATAAGGGGTAATAATTATGAACGACAGAGAAATTTTATCTGCTTTATACAAAACGGTTGAAAACAGAAGAGATAACCCGAAGGAGGGTTCATATACCTGCTATCTTTTTGACAAGGGAATTGATAAGATTCTTAAAAAGGTAGGGGAAGAGTGCAGCGAAACGATTATTGCCGCAAAAAACGGTGATAACAGCGAAACGGTATATGAAATTGCCGATTTGATATATCATCTTACCGTTATGATGGTAGATCAGGGTATTTTGCTTGAAGATGTTTTAAAAGAACTTGACAAAAGATCGGAAAAGACAGGCAATCTAAAGAAGTTTCATGTTGTAGATAAAAATACTTGATAAAATAAATAAGCCCTATGACCAAATGTCATAGGGCTTTAAATAAAACTATGTATTATGCGTGTGCAGGCAAAAACTTAGAAATAGCTTGTTTAAAATTATCATCGGGTTCGCTGTCGAGTATAAGCTCCATCGGCTGCGTTTCGTCAATAGAAAATACACCTATAATCGAGTGAGCGTCAACTGTATATGATCCGCTTTTAATCATCATAGACTTGTTTGGGAAATGTGCCAGAGTTTTAAAGATTTCAATCAATCCGTTTTTGTTTTTTGCACTTATCGGCATAGAGAACATAGAACACACCTCATATTATTTTGTTTATATATATATTATCATCATAAATTACGATTATCAACATTTATTTATGATATTTTACAATTTCAACTATTTGAATAAAAAAGGATGAAAAAGTTATGAATTTTAATATAGTTACACTCGGTTGCAAAGTAAATCAATATGAATCTCAGGCAATGCGGGAGGCAATGATTAAAAACGGATTTACGCTTTCAGACGATAAGGATAAAGCTGACATCACAATCATAAACAGCTGTACCGTAACATCGGTAAGTGACGCAAAAAACAGAAAGATAATAAGCAGAGCACGCCGTGCAAACCCCGACGGAATAATAATTTTAACGGGATGTATGCCTCAGGCGTTTCCCGATGATTATAATAGCTTTAAGGACTGTGATATCGTTTTGGGCAATGCAAAAAGGGCAGAGCTTATTCCCGCAATAAATAAATATATTACCGAGAAACACGGATTTGTCAGCATTACCGATCATCAAACTAAAAATGAGCTTTTTGAAAATCTGAGCGTTTCATCATTTGACGGACACACAAGAGCCTTTGTTAAGATTGAGGACGGCTGTAACCGATTTTGTTCTTACTGCATAATTCCTTATGCGAGGGGAAGAGTACGGTCAAAATCACTCGACAGTCTAAAAAAGGAGATTGAAAATATCGCTCTCAGAGGCTATAAAGAGGTTGTGCTTGTAGGTATCAATCTCTCTGCATACGGACTCGGCGAAAATTTTAATCTTGCTGACGCAGTGGAAATTTGCTGTGATACGCAGGGAATAGAGCGTGTAAGGCTCGGTTCTATAGAGCCTGAGCAAATGGACGATGAAATGATTTCAAGGCTTTCAAAGCAGGATAAATTTTGTCCGCAATTTCATTTGTCGCTGCAAAGCGGTTGCGATAAAACATTAAGAGACATGAACCGTCACTACAACAGCGCTGAATACGCAGAAATTGTAAACAAGCTTAGAAACGCATTTGAAAACTCATCAATTACGACAGATGTAATGGTAGGTTTTGCGGGCGAAAGCGAGCAGGATTTTAAAGCTTCAATGGATTTTGTAAAAAGTATCGGTTTTGCAAAGGTTCATGTTTTTCCGTACTCAAGACGCAGGGGAACAAAAGCGTATGACGCTCCCGATCAGATATTGCCTGCCGAAAAAGAAAAAAGAGCTTCGCTTATGGGGGAACTTGTTGAAAAATCACGATTTGAATTTCTTTCTTCCCAGATCGGAAAAACAGAAAGTGTTTTAATTGAAAGACTTCGTCATGACTGTCTTGAGGGGTATTCAAAAAATTACACTCCCGTCCATATTCTTTTAAAAGACGCATCGTTGTGCGGAAAAATTGCAGATGTTCGCATTGTATCGTCGGAAAATGATTATTGCATAGGTGAGTTAGTGTAATAAATTTCGTAAATTCTGCATTTCTTCTCTGCTGTTCTCCGATACAATGCTGTTGTAGCTGTAAATCATAAATCCGCCCGATTTGTCATATTTTTCAAGTATTTTATACTCCTGGGCTAAGATGTCGTTTGAATTACTCCATGTTCCCTCATCATCGTCGGTTCCCGCCTTGTAACCTGCAAGTCCGATGTAAAGATTCACGCCCTCGTAAAAGTCAAGTTCACACCAGCTTTTAAGCGAATCCTCAAATGTTAACGCAGGATTTTCCGTGCTGAAATATATTTGAGGGCATATATAATCAACAAAACCTTTGCAGGTACACCAGCTTTTAACATCGGCATAAAGCTTTTCGTTGTTATCTATATTTCCCTGCGGAGAAATGCCGAAAACAACATCGTCGCTGTTTGAATGAATTGCTCTGTAAGTTTCGCATACAAGCATATTTACATTAGCTTTTCTCCAATTTTCAATATTCATACTGCTGTCTTTTCCCATTTCGGCTGTATATTTTTCGTAGCTTTCAGAGTCAGCATCGCCGATATTTTCGGGATAAAAATAATCGTCAAACTGTATTCCGTCTATATCGTAATTTTTTACAATTTCTATTATTCCGTCAACAATTAATTTTCTCGCTTGTTCATTTGACGGATCGAGAATTATTCCCGACTCTGTCTTTAATCCGATACTATTGTCCGTAGAATACGGATTGTTATCAGAAAGTTTTTGTGGCTTGTTGTTTAGCGTAACTCTGTAAGGATTAACCCAGGCGTGAATGTCTAGATTATAATTGTTGCTGATTTCACACATAATTTTCAGCGGGTCATATCCGGGATTTTTTCCTTGAGTACCTGTTAAAATATGCGACCAAGGATAATATTCGGATTTATAAAGTGCGTCGCCGAACGGACGCACCTGAACAATGAGGGTGTTAAGACCGAACCCTCTGCAATTTTCAGCAATTTTTTCAAACTTTTCTCTGAATGCTCGTTCGCTTTTGTCTTGCTCGTTTTCCATGCTCAGCTCTATGTAAGAAATCCAAACCCCTCTCATCTCATCAAAATTTACTTCTACGGTGTCCTTGGTTGAGCGGTTCGGTTCGTCAATACTGCTTTGATTAAAAACTGTAGGCGTTTCCACTCTCTTTATCGAGCTTATTGCAGTTACGCCAATCAAAACTACAACCGAAATTATAAGCGGCAAAACTTTCTTGAGCTTCAAAATATCATCCTCCGGAGTTTTTATGTACATTATTTTTATTATTCTTACTGTCTATTTAATGTTTATAAATTTAATCGCAGTTATTGTTACAGCTTATGATAAATTCAGCGCCGTCAAAAAACGGCGTCGTGTCAGGGAAAAATTTCTTTTTCTTATATCGCTGTTAGGCGGTTCTTTAGGTATGTATGTTACGATGCTTTTGATAAGACATAAGACAAGACATTTAAAGTTTATGCTTGCATTACCTGTATTATTAATAATACAGCTTATAGTTGTTTACTTGATATGGAGAATGATTTATGGCTGAAAAACTACATTTTGTCGTCCCCGATGAATATGACGGTACACTTGCTTTGGGGTTTTTAAAAAGGTTCTGCGGTCTTTCCTCCAGAATGATAACACAGCTAAAACGAAAAAAAGACGGTATTTTGATGAACGGCAAAAATTTAAGAACGGTTGATTTTGTATATGCAAACAGCATTGTTGAAATCAATATGCCGAATGAGGAATCTTCCATTGTGCCGATTAAGGGAGAGCTTGATATTGTTTATGAGGATGAGCATATTCTCATTGTTAACAAGCCTTATTCTATGCCTGTTCACCCCGTAAAACAGCACCAAACAAATACTCTCGCGAATATTGTCACATACTATATGAACAGCAAAGGGGAGAGCTATGTTTTCAGAGCTGTAAACCGACTTGATAAGGATACATCGGGTCTTGTTTTGATTGTCAAAAACAGATACTGTTCCAATGCCTTAAAGAATAAAGTCGAAAAAATTTATTACGCTCTCTGCCACGGTAAGCTTTCAGTTTCTGACACTATAATATCTCCAATCGGTTTGGAGGGTGACGCTAAAATGGTGCGAAGTGTGCTTAAAAGCGGTACTCCTGCCATAACTCATTACAGCGTCATCGAATCAGGCAATAATATTTCGTTTGTTAAGCTGTGGCTTGAAACGGGAAAAACTCATCAAATTAGATGTCATATGGCATCTATCGGTCATCCGCTTTTGGGTGACGATTTATACGGCGGAAGTCTTGAGCTTTTAAGCCGTCAGGCTCTTCATTGCTCCGATATGAAATTTATTCACCCTGTCACTCAAAAACTTATTGAGGTTTATTGCGATATACCATATGATATGCAAAATATTTTAAAAGTATTAAAACAAAAGGAGGATTGATTAATTCAATCCTCCTTATTTCTATAATAAAAAGCCGTCGGAATTTTCCGACGGCTGAAATAATATAATATTTTTTAGTTATACCTGTTCTACCTTATAAAGCTTGAATCCGTTAAGCTCAGATACCTGATTATAGATAACTTCTCTGCCTTCCTGTGCGTATCTCACAGTGAAATATCGTTCTTTTCTGAAAGTGATATTATTATCAATCACATATATCTTATCGTACTCTAAAATAGCTTCATAAATATTTTCTGACAGTCCACGCTTGCGAAGCTGCTCCGTGTTATGGAAATAACCGAATCCGTCAACATTGTCCAAAAATCCGTTTCTGAAGCCCCAAAGAGGATGAACAAAATTTTCGGTATATTTAAAATAATCTGTGCTTGTGCTTGGATCCAAAACATAGTATCGGTCAGGATGTCGGTCAATTTCAGCATACAGTGCGTTCGGTGCTTCGCTTGTCGCTATAGTACTTGCTGTAGATTGGAAAACCAGGCTGTAGCAACTCATAAGGCACAACAAGCTAATTGCCGAAATGAACATATAGCTCTTTTTCATTCTCAAAACAGGTTTAACCTTGTGCGGCCTTGCCTGTTCAAAATTCACGGAGTAAAGCAGGAATATATACATTATAAGCCATATTCCGTAAATGATATAAGATTCGCCGCTGAATAAATATCGCAAAACTATGCTCGAAACAAATCCAGTTACAATATAAAGTACGGGGAAAAAAGAAAACCTTTTTTTATGATAGACAACAAAAATTATCGATATTATAAGATATACAATATAAGTAACGGCATGGCAGTCAAATGCCACAAAATGATTATATATATCGGTAAAAATATTTCCCGTAACAAACAGGATAGTTTTATCGCTTTTACTTTGCTGAATTTGAGAAATAACCTTTAATGCGTCGTTACCAAGTGAATTGTCCTCATCGTAATAACCGCTTTTTAAAAGCTCATATTCATTTTCGGTAGTGATTCCGTAGCTGTTTAGCTGGCTTTTGATATCTGAATAACTCGGATAGGGGAGCGTAGAGATAGAATCGCTTAGCTGTTCGTATTCATAATAATTTTTTGCTTCATCGGTTGCCTGATTAACAGAATATGAATATTGATTCAATCCCGCAACAATAAGAGTTATCAGAGCAAATACAATAAGAAACGGTCTGAAGTACCAAAAAAACTTTCTAAAAGGAATTTTATATTTTTTCTTTGAAATCAAATCCCCTACAAAGAAAACTACGGCAAACGCCAAACCTATAAAGAAATATCTGTAATCAAAAAACGAACCGAAGCACACAAGAACAATCCCCGCAAAAAACGGCAGGCTGTAACGCTTGTTGTTTATTGAATTGAGCAAAAGCAAAAATCCTCCTGCAATTAGCAGGGCTGCGGTTTTGCTGCTTTGTATATCTGCGTAGTGGTTCAAAGAAAAAAGAATATTTATCAGCAAAGTAAAAATAAGTGATTTTCTTTTGCCGAATTTGTCTGCAAAAACATAGGTAACAGCAGTAAATGCCGACCAGGAAAGCAATATTTGAGCGAGAACAAAACAGTTAAATCCCTGAAATGCGTACTGCAAAGAGCCAACCAAGGTTGAAAGTATATAATTTATTGTACTGCTGTAATAAAAATGATAATAGCAAATGTAAAGTGAATTGTAAAAGTCTTTTTCGCTGTCATAAGAAAAGCTTGTTACCTGAATACAAAACATCATAATAACAATATTCAGCACAACAGCAAAAAATATATTGCTTTTCAGTAAATTCAGTATTTTTTCTTTCATTAACGACATACTCCCGTATCAAAATATTTCCTGAATTTATCTTAATCCCCTTTCTTTTTGTTCATCAACCATTAACTGAAGATTCGCTTGTTCATAGCGGTTGAATGTCACATTCTGAGAGAATTGTTCTGCTGTATATTTCGGTGTGTACCATGTTTTTGAATTAAAGTATGACGAAATTGAAGAGTCAGAAAAAATTCTTCCTCTTCTTGCATAAATTTCATTTAAAGCAAGAGTCAGTTCATTGTCGCTTAATTCGGAAATTTCGGATTCGCTCAAATATGCCGAAGCACTGTCAGCAAAAATGTAGCTGCTGTCATTGGCACTTGTCTGACTGCTTTGAGATTTTGTCTCTTCAGCTTCGGTAGGTTGTGCGGTTGTTTCGGGCTCTTTTATGCCGAGCGATATATCAAGTGTAACGACGCTGCCGCTATCGGCTTTTGAGTTTCCGGACGGCGACTGAGCAATTACATATCCCTCAGGCCACTCATCGCTGTAGTCATATTCACCGATTTCAACAACAAATCCGTCCTCTTCAAGCAGTTTTTTTGCATAGCTGTAGCCGTATCCCACAACTCCGATCACTTCTGTTTGGGGAGTTTGTGTAGTAGGTGCAACTGTTGTTTGAGGTTCTGTGGTAGCTTCGGCGGTTGTGGCTTGTGTTGCTGCGGTGGTTTGTTTTGAGGGAGCAGTGCTGTTATCATCGCTGCCGCCGTTTGAAAGTCCCAAAACTATGCAGTATGCAATAAATCCCAAAGCCGCAAGTATAACTACTATGCTTATTACAATAACGGCAGTATTTTTCTTTTTCTTATGTTCGTCGGTATCTGCTTCTTCATCCGATTCAAATACATCATAATCTTCCGTTTTATTATCATCGGATTCAGTAAGGTTATTTTCGGCGTTATCTTCTACGCTTATCGGCTCGTAGTCATCAAAAAAGCTGCCGTAATCCTTTTCCTTAATTTTTTCATCAAAGGTTTTTTCATTTTTCGTCTCATTATCAAGAGACTCATCGCCAAAGTTCATTACTTTGCTTTTTACATTAAAATCATCTGTATCATCCGCAACAGTATTATCGGCAACTGATTCAATACTTTCCTGAGTATATGCTTCTACGGTATGGTCGTTTTGAGCGGCGCTGTTTTGATCAATTTTACTTTCTTTAAATTGTTCAGAAGTTTCAATCTCGTCAGATTCGGATTGTCCTTGCTCATCAACCACAGCGTTAGTCGAATCATCATCTGCAGTTTCATTTTCAGTGATTCCCGTGCCGTCTGTTTCAACCTCATCGGGAATCGCACCTGTTACGGGAAGGACCTCTGCCGCTGATTTTGCTGTATCATCAAAATCTTCATATTCGTATTCTTCAAAGACATTTTCATCAAAATCGGTTGCTTCGGGAATAATAACAGCGTCATTTTGAGCCTGTGAAAACAGCTCGTTTTTTATTGAAGTCAAAGCATTTTTGATATTTACGGCATTTTTCCACCTGTTCTCCTTATTTGACTGACAGGCGATTACTATAACGCTTTTGAGCTTTTCACTTCCGTTTGAAGGAGCGGGAACAGATTTACCGTCAAAACGCGATTTTATTGCGTCTTCACGGTTCACTCCTTCTGTTTCAAAAGGAATCTTACCGTTATTGCTCATTGAATACATAATAAGACCGAGGGAATATAAATCCGTGGTGAAATCGGCATTTTCTTTTTTGGATATTTCCGGGGCAATATAGGACATATCAGTAATTTTTGATTCAAAATCAGAAAATCCACCGAGTTTATATTTGCCATCAGCAGATATGTATATGTTATCAGGGTTTATATTACCGTGATATATGTTGTTGTTTTCAAGCTTTTCAAGAATCGAGCTCATCTGAATACCGAAATCAATAATTTCGCCTTCATTAAATTTTTTTGATTTTAATGTGTCTGAAAGTGTTTTCAGATCTTCGGTAACTATGAAAAACTCAATTTTCTTTTTTGCGGGATTGTTGTTTACACAAATGTCAAGGTAGTTAAAAAATTCACCTAACTGTGAGATCGTCTTTAAAAAATTTGCCTCTTCGTTAATAAAATCCGTGTTGTCAATATTATACTCCTCGTTTTTTATTAACACATATCTCAACAAACCGTTAATTACAGTTCCGTCATAGTCTTTTTTGCTTACTTTGTATATTTCATTTCCGTTATCATCGGAAAGGCGGGAAATAATTTTCCAGCTTCTCAGGTTTTCGGGTAACTTAACATGTGCTGCCATTTCAACATCTCCTATATTATATTATGATCAATGTAATTCTCCAAAAATATACTATCTGCCTTATTATATCATAATATAAGCTATATTTCCACAGATTTTATCATTTTAATAAATAAAATATTTTCTTAAAGAAACAAAATGTTATAAAAATTTATTTCAATATGCAAAAATAACCTTAAAATTGACACTAAATTATTATTGTGCTAAAATCAAAATATAAATTATTACTTATTGTCCTTAAAGGGGATTTTAATATGAAAAACAGCGAAATAACTGTTGTTAACTCAAAGAGAGGCTTGTTTTCGCTTAATTTAAGAGAATTATGGAGTTACCGTGACCTTGTTGTCCTTTTTGTAAAGCGTGATTTAAAAAATGTATATAAGCAGACTGTGCTCGGTCCTGTTTGGATAATTATAAATCCGTTTTTGTCCTCTTTTATATTTACGGTAATCTTCGGCATGATAGCTAATATTTCTACTAACGGAGTACCTCAGTTTTTGTTTTATATGTCCGGCAATATTTTGTGGTCGTATTTTTCAAGCTGCTTCAACCGTGCAGGCTCGACTTTTTTGTCTAATGCAAGAATTTTCAGCAAAGTTTATTTTCCGCGGCTTGTTATGCCGTTGTCGGGAATTTTATATAACTCAATAACTTTTTTGATTCAGTTTTTGGTGTTTTTTATTTTGACTTTGGTTTATTTTGTATCGGGACAAAATGTGCGGCCAAACATTTTTATTCTCGCATTGCCTATTTTTATGATTCACACCGCATTTTTAGGTACAGGTGTGGGACTGATTGTATCATCGCTCACAACAAAGTACAGAGATTTAAATGTTCTTGTATCATTTGGTCTGTCCCTATGGATGTATGTTACTCCGATTGTGTATCCCGTGTCGCAGGTCCCTCAAAATCTTCGTGCCATTATGCTGCTTAATCCTGCCGCACCGATAATTGAGGCGTTCAGATTTGCGTTTCTCGGAAGCGGAAGCATTGAGCCGATGTATATTATAATAAGCGTGTTAGTCACTGCGGTATTACTGACATTCGGTATGTTGGTGTTTAATCAGGTTGAAAAGAATTATATAGATACGGTTTGATTATGAGAGAAAATTGCGTTATAAAAACAGAAAATCTTACAAAAGAATATAAGCTCGGAGTAATCGGATCAGGTACTTTAAGACATGATCTGCAAAGCTGGTACGCACGCATACGGGGCAGGGAAAATCCGAATTTAAAAATCGGTGCGTCACAGTTTACCGATTCGGATCGCTTTCTCGCTCTTGATTCACTCAACCTTGAGGTAAACAGGGGAGAGAGACTTGGAATAATAGGCAGTAACGGAGCGGGTAAATCAACCTTTTTAAAGCTTTTGTCCCGTGTCACGGCTCCGACCGACGGAGAAATCAAGTTCAGAGGCAGAATTGCGAGTATGCTCGAAGTAGGTACAGGCTTTCACCCTGAGCTTACCGGCAGAGAAAACATATATCTAAACGGGGCCATACTCGGCATGAGTAAGGCTGAAATAACATCAAAGATTGATAAAATTATAGAATTTTCGGAATGTGAAAAATTTATAGATACGCCTGTAAAACGCTATTCATCAGGCATGTTTGTAAAATTGGCTTTTGCGGTTGCCGCTCATCTTGACGCTGAAATTTTAATAATGGATGAGGTGCTTGCCGTAGGCGACGCAAAATTTCAGAAAAAATGCATAAATAAGATGAGAGAACTTGCTTTGTCGGAGGATCGCACCGTTTTGTATGTGTCACATAACATGAATACCATTCGTCAGTTGTGCAGCAGATGCATTGTTCTCGAACAGGGGAAAAAGATTTTTGACGGTGATGTTGAAACTGCAATCAAGATTTACCTCGGCAGTGACAGCGGCAATGCTGTTTCTGTTGAATATGACGGGCAGTATAAAGAACCATGCAGAAGAAACGATATTGAGCTTTTGCGTGCTGAATATTTTGAAAAAACCGACAACAAATTTTACGGTGACGAGCCTGTTTTGCTCAACCTTTTGTGGAAAAACAAGGCGGATATAAAAAATCTTTGCCTGAGGATAGAAGTCTTTGATTCGCACCGTTATCCTGTTACGGCGTTTATTATTGAAAATTTTTATTCGGGTAGTTGCGGTGATACCGCTTCAATGCGGTTTAGGCTTAATATATCAAGAATTGTAAAGGGCGGATACGCCACACGGTATATTTTCTATGATAAACAAAACCCGACTCTGGCTTTTGAAAATGTCGAGGTTGCGACGGGGCTCGGATTCACAAAAATAATGCCCGAACAAAACGAGAATCCGTGGCAGAAGTCATGGGGAAGTGTGTATATGGATAAAATTGAAATTGATAAATAAGATAATGTTTAATATTTGTGAGTTTTGTTTCAGAATACACTAAACACACATAAAATTACGGCTGTTCGTTTAAACAGCCGTTTTAAATTTAAATTATTCAATTCCGAGAATTGCCTTTGATGATTTAACAAGAGCCTCGCATATTTTTTGAGCGTCGTTCCTGTCGGAACCTACTGCGGTGATATAAAGCTTAATTTTGGGTTCCGTTCCGCTCGGACGAATAATTACAGCGTTATCGCCCTCAAGGTTAAGCGAAATAACATTTGATTTAGGAAGATCAATATCCGTGGTTTCGCCTGTTAAAATATCATTTTCTTTTTTCAAAAGATAGTCGCAAACTTTTATAACCTTGTATTTGTCAACAGACTGAGGGATATTATCTCTTACGCTGCTCATAATCTCCGACATCTTCTGCATACCTGCTGCACCGTCAAACTCGAAAGCGTAGGTGCTGTTAAGGTAATAACCGAACTCCTCGTAGAGACCGTCGATTACTTCGGCAAGAGATTTACCCTGCTTTTTATAGTAAGCAGCCATCTCGCAGACAAGCATTGAGGCGACAACTGCGTCCTTATCTCTTACATATGTTCCCGACAAATATCCGTAGCTTTCTTCAAATCCGAACACAAAGCGGTTTTCCTCGTGCTCCTTTTCAAGGTTTAATATAACTTCTCCTATATATTTAAAGCCTGTGAGTACATTTTTGAGTTCACATCCGTATTTTTCACAAAGCTTGTTTATAAGTTTTGTAGTTACGATAGTTTTTACCACAACAGGATTTTCGGGCAGCTGATTGTTTGCCTTTTTGCAGGAAAGAATGTAATTTGTCAGCATCACACCGTCTTCATTACCGGTAATCAGACGGTAGCTTCCGTCATAATCCTTAACGGCAATTCCCACTCTGTCTGCGTCAGGGTCTGTAGCAAGCAGAAGATCGGGCTGCTCCTTTTCACAAAGTTCAAGTCCCTTTGCAAGTGCTTCCTTAATTTCCGGGTTAGGGTAGGGACAGGTTGTAAAATTACCGTCGGGAAGCTCCTGCTCCTTTACAACGGTTATGTCGGTAACTCCGATTCTGTTGAGAATTTTTCTAACAAGCTTATTGCCTGCTCCGTTAAGAGGAGTGTAAACGACCTTTAGGTCGGCACCGTTGCAGATTCCGGGATTGACCTGCTGTTCCATTACCTTTTCAAGATATGTTTCATAAACTTTTTCATCAATATATTCAATAATTCCCGATTTCAAAGCACTGTCAAAATCAGTTATTTTGACATCGTTAAAAATATCAAGCTTTGTAATTTCATTGTAAACGGCAGTAGCGGCGTCATCTGTCATCTGACATCCGTCTTCACCGTATGCCTTATAACCGTTGTACGCAGCGGGATTGTGGCTTGCTGTAACCATAATGCCTGCCCTACATTTAAAATAACGGACAAGGTACGACAGAACGGGAGTAGGCTGTAATTCCTTTGTTATATAAACTTTAATGCCGTTTGCAGCCAAAACTCTCGCAGCTTCTATCATAAACAAGTCTGCTTTGATTCTGCTGTCGTGAGAAATCGCAACAGAACCGCTGCCGTATTTGTTGATAATATAATTAGCAAGTCCCTGTGTTGCCTGACGAACAACATAAATATTCATTCTGTTTGTGCCTGCACCTATTATGCCTCTGAGACCTGCCGTGCCAAATTTAAGCGAAGTGTAGAAACGCTCGTAAATTTCGTTATCGTTGCCGTTTATTTCCTTTAGTTCGGAAACTAAATCGCTGTCCTCAACGGCATTTTCACACCAATCACTATAAATTTTATTGATATCCATAAAATACCCCCAAATATAGTTTTGAACACATTTTTAATTATATTCAAATATCTATGTTTAAGATAACCAATAAGTAATATATCATAAACACAAACAAATTACAAGTTTTATATTGCCGATAATTTATAAGCAAATTTGACATATTTTAGTTGATTTTTTCAAGTTTATAGCTTATATCATTTTCTTCAATTGTGTATCCGTAATCTTCAGCCTGACCGTATATATCGGTAAAATCCCATGAAGAATCCTTGGGAATATATATATATTTCGGAATGTTTTCGGGATTTACAGTGTAGTAAAGCTTTAATCTTTCTATACTGGACGGATTTTCACCCGAAATCCAAGCTGAAAGTGTACCGTAAGGAAATTCTGCTGCGAGATAGCACCATGTTTTTGAAGTGAGAAAAAGTATTTTGCCCTTCGGCTTATAATTATAGTACTGTATATCGTTGTATATAGTTTCGTAGGTATTATAATTTTCAAGGCTTGTATATATTCCTTTAGCGGGACCGTTTGATATTTGATAATTAAGTCCGTTCGGAGCAGACGATTCCCAAAAACAGTGCTGGGCTTTTGAAGCAATCTGCAATCCTCCCTGAAGCAAGATAAGTAATGCAACAAATACAAAACTTGATTTTTTTAAATATGCCGCATATTCAATGTTATCCTGCGTTGCTTTCATTTCTCTTATAAGCTGTGCAAGGAAAATGTAGCTTGCAATATTTGAAGCCGAAACAGCCATTGATATAACATAGAAATACTGATTTGAAGAAAAACTGATAGCAATCGAATACAATATACCGACAACAAACAGGCTTGCAAAAAGATTTTTGGGTTTGTTTTTACACAGTATATATGATGTAAATCCTATGAAAATCATGGGAAACATTATTGCGTTGTATGTTTTTGTGGTTAAGTCTGGATAAAACAGGATAAGGCTGAATACCGAAATCGCGGTCGATACAATAAGATATACAGAGCGGTGCTGCATTCTGTTTTTGTCGATAATCATCACTGCAAGCATTAAGACATAGGCAATAAGTGCAATTTTAAAGTAATTGAGGTATCCGTAAATCGAAGAAATATACATTGCAATTTTTGTGGTAAAAGCAGACTGCGGGTGCTCCGGATCTCCCAAAAGATACGGCAAATATTCAAAGATTTCCGCAATGCTTACTCTTGCCAATGAAAAAACAAGAAATACCGCAGCAAGCACAAATACCCCTATGCTGAAAAACAAAAATGTTTTAGGGGAGAACAGATCGCTTTTCAAAAGCAGATTAAATCTGCAATTTTTAACTGTTCTGCCGATTACAACACAAATTCCGTAGATTATATAAACTGCCGCAAGATACGGACAGCACAGAACAGATGCGGCAAAGAAGATTCCGCTGAGAATAAGAGGAGCTTTCTTTTTATATCCCGTGGTTCCCATAATTACTCCGCTAAGCGTGAGAAAGTCAAGCCCCATGGTGTTGTAGCTCATAGCCATGATATTAAACGGAGTGAATATAAAGAACAGAACAGAAGCAAACACAGAAATATAACCGTATTTTCTCAGTCTGTAGTAAACAACAACAGATACGGCCGCGTGAAAAATTATATAAACAGTTCTTGCAGTGAGAATGATCCCCTCGGTTGAGCCGGTTACAGTTGTAAACAACCATACAAACGGCATCATCAAAAATCCGGAAAGCTGAGAAAGGTGCCACTCATCTTTTATGGGGGCATCTCCCATGATAAATCTCTGCGGTACTGTCAAATAAAAAGCTTCATAGTTTCCTCCGAAACCGTAAACGATTTTCCAAAAAGCTAAAATTAATCCCGCTGCCAAAAGCACAACAAACAAATAGTCCTGCCATTTGTACTTATCGGCACGCTCACGCTGATTTTTGATAAAAGCAACTGATTTGCGAAAAAAAAAGATAATATATTTGGTAATAAAATTAAGTATTGCAGAGCCGATCGCAGAGCATATAAATACAATAGGTACAGTTACAAAATAAAACGGCAGCCTGTCTGTCATTGAAGCTACTTTTGAATTCAGCACAGGATAAACGAGCGAATCAAATATATAAGAAAGAAGATAAATGCCAAGTGCAAGATCGGAAATCTTGTACAATATGAATTTTGTACCCGTTTTTAAGTTATCGGTTTTAATTCTGCTTAACAGTGTAAACAAAAATACCGATAGTATATACGGTTCAAAACCGTACCAATAAACATAAATACCGGACTTAAAGGTTGTTCCGAAGCTACGGTAAAAATTAAATGTGCCGAATATGAACAAACAAAGCAAAAAGAGTATGAGCATACTTCTTGTTTTCAGTTTAATGCCGAATTCACGAATATAGCAGCCCGTAAAATAGTAGGTAATTGGGTAAAATCCCATCCACCAGCTCGGAACAAGCTTTGAAAAACTGTCGGAAATCTTGGGGTCCGACCACCATGCGGCAGTTTCAAAATTGTAAATATTCATAAGTGTTGGTAAAATTGTGATTGCAATCAAGGTAAGAACAAGTACCTGCTTTTGCCTTTTATTTTTAAGACCGTTGTAGGCTGCATTTAAGAACGGGGCAAGCAGGAATAAACCGATGTACATTTCAATGTACCATGAATAGTTAGCACCTGTAAAATCAAGAGTTCCCAATATGAAACTTGAAATTGTAAAAGGATCGCCGTATTCAACGGTTTTAAAAATCATACATGCAAGCGTTGCAAGTACAAAAATTATCAGGGTATGCACTATTCCCGAGTAATACTTTTTGCTTACGGTTTTATGTGACATCAGATAGCCGGTAAGAAGCATAAACAGCGGTACGCAAACCGAAAACAGCGTACGCATAAGTACCATAATGTACATTTCTGTTCCCTGAACAGTCTGACTGTAAAATCCGTTATGCAAGAAAAAGTGAACGGAGACAACCGTAAAAACCGCAACTATGCGTATTATGTCTAAGGCAGAATTTCTGCTTTGAAGTTTAATAGTATCCATAAATTTTACCTCTCGATTTTACATATACCTATACTCTAACATAAATTGTTCAATTTTACAATAAACAGTCCGAAAATTTAAAGAAAATACAAAAATTACAATAATTACGAAGTATATGTAAAATGCTGCGGATAATTTAAAATTTTCCGCAGCATCTGATAAAAATCAAATATTTTGTTTTAGCAATTAATCGTCGAGATATTCCTCCACAATAAATCTCGGGCGTGCTTTTGTTTCGAGATAAATCTTGCCTATATATTCTCCTATAATACCTATTGCGAGAAGCTGTAACCCCCCGATAGCCCATATAGAGCAAAGCGTGCTTGCCCAACCTGAAACAGCCGATCCGAAAAAGAAGCTTATAAGTGAATAGATTATCATAATTAAACTTATAGCAAACACGATTGCACCGAGAGCAGTAATCATTCTTATCGGCTGAATGCTGAGTGATGTAACGCCTTCCCATGCAAGAGCCAGCATTTTCTTTAGAGGATATTTGCTTTCGCCTGCAAGTCTTTCAAATCGCTCATATGTAACTATATCGGACTTGTAGCCCACAAGAGGCACCATACCTCTTAAAAATATATTGGTTTCCTTGTACAATGAGAAAGCCTCAAGTGCTCGCTTGCTCATAAGTCTGAAATCGGCATGGTTAAAGATTACCTTTGCACCCATTCTGTTAAGGATTTTATAAAAAGCTTCGGCTGTAAATCGCTTGAAGAATGTATCCGTCTCACGCTTTGACCTTACTCCGTAAACTACATCGCAGCCGTTTTCATACTTTTCAAGCATTTCATCAAATGCGTTTATGTCGTCCTGAAGATCGGCGTCAATGGATATTACAGCGTCTGCCTTGTCTTTAAGAGTCATTAATCCTGCCAACAGGGCATTTTGGTGACCTCTGTTTCGGCTCAGCTTAATGCCCTGAAAAATTGAATTTTCTTCGTGCAGTTGCTTAATTATACTCCATGTCCTGTCCTTTGAGCCGTCATCAATAAAAACAATTTTACTGTCAGAAGTAATTTTTCCCCCCGACATCATAGTGTTATATTTGTTTAACAATTTGCTTGCGGAATCTCTCAAAATCTCTTCTTCGTTGTAGCAGGGAATAGCAAGATAAAGCTTTGTCATAGTTTAGCCTCCGAGTTTATTTTATCATCATAGACAGATTATAATCCTTTTCAATTCCGTTTTCAACAGCAGGATGTAATCGGTCTGTTAGTTCATTTGTTTTATACACTGATATACTGTTATTGCGGCCGGTAATATTTTCATCCACGCCGTCTAACGCGGTGAATTTAATTTCATAAGTGTCGTTTGAATTTACTTTAAGATTGTTCAACTTGATTTTAGTGGCTTTTCCGTCTTTAATCATTGAACAACCAATGCGTTTTGAAAATACATTTTCGTCTGTAGTTATGTTGTTAATTTCAATAACAACGGAACCAAAATTGTTTCTTGATGGATTGCTGTTATCAAAAACAACCTCAAGCTTTTCGAGACTGTAATCTTTATTAAAGTCTATTTTTTGGCTGACAGTATTGTTATCAAGCAAATCACATTCGGTTGAAACGTTAGATTCGTTAATAGTGTTATAAATAACAGGGTTGCCGATTGCTGTATATGCGTAGATATACAGAGCTATAATTACCAGAATTACAACGGGCCTTATTATAACAACTCCTCGGTCAATTGCTGTATCACGGTCATATTTTTTGAAAAAGAACGGGCAGCAAATTATTAAGACAGCCGCCAGGGAGCATACAAAAATCGTAAAAAACAAATATTCAAAACGCTCAAGTTCCAAAGAAGTTAACATTCCGTTAAGGTTGCTGTATTTAAGTTCACTGCTTTCAGGGTGCTCTGTAAATTTGTACAGCAACAGTCTCCAAACAATGTTATCATCTTTTGAGGCACCTCCCCCCGAAACGCAATACCACATAAAGAAAGAAATTCCTGAAATCAGCTCAAGCAAAAGATTTAACTTCATTAACTTTCCTGATAAAAATATTGTGAATATCAGGAATGGCGCAAGATAAACCAGCCAATATCCTCTGATAAGAACAAAAATCATCAGGCTGCCGTAAGTAAGTGATGCTATATACAGCGGGAGTGAAAGTTTAAGTTCGGCATTACCGTCATCAAATTTGTAAATGTAGCAAAAAACACAAATTGCAAAAAATGCAATAATAAACAGCGATAACTTTCTCGGACCTATTATATTCGTAAAATTAAACAAAGAATTAAGTGCATCTCTTGACTGGGAACCTAAAGCAAAATTATAAGCTTCGCTGCCAATAAACAGGATCTTACATAATAACTGCGGAATCATAACCAAAACAGTTTTTGCAGCGATAAATATTATTCTTTTTTCTTTTAAAATCAGAAGCGGAATGAAAAGAAAAATTCCGAACATCTTAAATGGGATAGACAGAGCAAAAAAAGTGATGAATAGCTTGTTGTTTCCCTTCAAATAATTATAAATACCCGTGAGCATTAATGTTAAAGAGGGAAGATCAATTTGGACAATTAAAAATGACGGCCAAAAAAACATAATGCTTGTGGAAAAAACAAAGCAAGCAAGAATTGACAGATTTTTTTCCACCTTGCATAAAGTAAGGATTTTATATATGAGGAATACAGTGATTAAAGCAAAAACCACTATAATACCCTTTGCCCAAAGGAGTGCCGCTGTAGAATGATTATAATCAAATCCGAACGCCATGTTGCCTATTGCGAGAGGAAGATTCCATATTGCAAACGGAATATAAGCTAAAAACTCGTAGTTTGCAGGATATTTTGTGCTCGCATGCTCAATTGTATAGTCATAAAAATTAAAAAAATCGCCGCTTAAAAGTGATTTTGTGAACAGTACGGAGTTGTCGATTGTGTTAGTAATATCCACATACATAAAAATAAAGTAAGATACAAAAACTGCTGTAAATAACAGTAAAAATTCTACATATGTGCTGCCTATGTTAAATTTAGACGGTTTATAAGCATTTTTAAAACTTAAATTTTTAATTTTACCTATCATATGACAGACCGCTCATTTCCGTTTTATTTGCAAAATAGCAGAACAAGACTATTCGGCGTTTTTACACTCATTGCACATAATACTAATACAATATCCATATTTTGTCAACTGTTTGTTAAAAAATTATTTTTTATACAAAATATGCATGCAAAAATTAAAGAAAAATCAAAAATCCTCTTGTAAAGAAAAACCAATTGTATTATAATAGCAATGTTAGTAACCTTATGGAGGTAGTTTTATGTCACAGAAATCAATAGCAGTACTTACCAGCGGCGGTGACGCTCCGGGTATGAACGCAGCCGTAAGAGCTGTTGTCCGTGCCGGTATAAATAAAGGGTTAAAGGTTTACGGTGTTTACCGTGGTTATAACGGTCTTCTTAACGGTGATGTTCAGGAGATGAATTTAAGAAGTGTTTCGGATATTATCGGCAACGGCGGTACCATGCTTTATACAGCAAGAAGTGAGGAGTTTCCTAAGCCTGAGGGCATTAAAAAGGCGGCTGATTTTTGCAGGAGCCTTGATATATCAGGAGTTGTTGTTATCGGCGGCGACGGATCTTTCAGAGGCGCAAGGGCACTTACAAATGCAGGTATAAACTGCATCGGTGTACCGGGAACTATTGATAATGATATCGCATGTTCGGAATATACGGTCGGTTTTGATACGGCTATGAATACTGCCATTCAAATGGTTGACCGTATCAGAGATACAGCACAGTCGCATGACCGTTGTTCAATTGTTGAGGTTATGGGAAGACGATGCGGAGATATCGCATTGCAGACAGGTATAGCAACAGGTGCAACCGCAATATTGGTTCCTGAGGTTGAGTATAATATTGAACGAGATGTTATCGCGAGAATTATCAACACTCAAAAGACCGGCAAAAAACACTTTATAATTGTAGTGGCTGAGGGCGTCGGCGGCGTCAATGATCTTGCTAAATATGTTGAACAGAGACTTGGCATTGAGGCAAGAGCTACTGTATTGGGTCATGTTCAAAGAGGCGGTTCCCCGACTCTTCGTGACAGGGTTGTGGCAAGTGAGATGGGCTTTAAAGCCGTTCAGCTTCTTGCTCAGAATATCGGTAACAGAGTTGTTGTTATGAGAGACGGTAAGATTGTTGATCTCGACATAAACGAGGCTCTTGATATGCCTCGTGTGTTTGATAAGGAGCTTTATGATATAGCAATGACTATTTCTATCTGATTTTCACTTTTAAAAACATTGGGGCGGACTGGGTTCGCCCTTACTTTTTAAGTGTATTTATTAAAATTCTTGAAAGGAATTATAACTATGCTTTCCGACTCCAAAAAGCTGTCAAAAGGTTTAATTGTTTATTCGGTGCTTGTATCGGATTTTGAAAAGCTTGATTTTAAAAATGATGCCCTTGCGGGTGTTCGTGCAAACTTTTTTAACTCAAATAAGCAAACACAGGCAGATAAGGCCGAAATCTCGTTTGAGGATAAAAATTATAAAATTTCTTACTCAATGGTTGACGGCATACCTCTGTCTTGGAAAGTATCAAGAAATAATCAGCCTTTTCAGTCTGTAAAAAAAATAAGCGATTCTCTTTACAGCGTTATTTTATACGGTAAAAACGGTATAGTTACCAAGAGAATATATTTTGATAATAATCATATATGGTTACGCACGGAATATTTTGATGATAATCATGAAGGTGTTAAGATCGGTGTTTTAACTCCTAAGATAATTTGTGATGTATTTTCAATAGAGTTTGAACGCATATCACACGACGGTTCTCGTTTTTCTACGCTGTTGTATCCTTCAGAGACACCTCCGCGAAAAAAATGTGCAGGTCTTGTTTACTCAAATATCGGTATGCTTTGGTATGATCAAATTTTTGCACCTAAAGATCTTGTGGTTTCCGGTTTGGGTGAGACTGATAATATTATTACAGGCTTTGAGTTTAATGACGGTAATTCCGAATTAAACAGCACTGATCTTGTGAATTTCAGTGACGCCGAGTATCTTGAAGACGATGAAAGTTTTGCCGAATCAAAAATCAATACTCAGACAAATGCGTCTGATAGTGATGAAAAATCTTATTCTGCATATGATAAGATTGAAAATATACTTTTTGAAGCTCACAAAACAAATAAAGATTTATTCGGAGAAATTATAAATCAGACTTCTGAAATATCTTCGGCTGACAATGATTTGCCGCAGGCTATATCCGATGAGTCCTTAAGCTCTGATAAAAATGAATCTGTTGAGTCCGTAAATGATTCGGCAGATAATGATGAGCCTTGTGTTGATACACAAATTCCTGATAATTCTTTTGAATCTGATGATATGTCTAATGATGTGTCTGATAATATATCCGATGATGTGCAGATATCCGAAAATGATTTTGACGCTGAAGATGCACCTGATTATGAAAAGCAGGAGCCGTCTGACTGCAATGTTATAATTCATACAAATTCGGGCAAATATTCATATTACGGCAATGTTGATAAAAACAATAATCGTACGGGCAAAGGCCGCACGGTAACGCCTGAAGGTATTACCTCTTATGAGGGCGAGTATTCAGATGACAAGCGTAACGGCTTCGGCGTTTGTTATTATAAAGACGGAAATATCAACTATGTCGGTAATTGGGTAGAAGGCAGAAGAGAGGGCTGCGGCGTCGGTTATCGTTTGAGTGACAGCACCATGCATATCGGCAAGTGGGCGGATAACCTGCCCGTTGAGTACGGTGCAAGATTTGACGGCGACGGTAATTTTATTGATGTATGTTTTTACGATAACGGTGTAAGAAACGGTAAGAGCGTTTCTTTTGATGAAAACGGCAGAGTAGTTATAAAAAAGTGGGCTGACGGAGAGCTTGTGTCTGAGTTTACCGTAGATGAAGAGGAATAAATATGGATACTGTCAAAAAATTTCTTCAAGATGTAATGCCTGACATATTAATGCTTGCGGCTGTTATTGTCATTGGTTTTGTAGCTTCAAAACTAATTGTTAAGCTGTTAAAAAATATTCTTGATAAAACGAATATCGATCATACGGCTGTTACTTTTGTGGTATCATTGGTTAAGGTAATGCTGTATTTAATAGTTGTTATAACAGCACTTGCGACTATAGGTGTAAATGTTGCTTCTCTTATTACTGCTGTCGGTGCAGCGGCACTCACGGCAGGTCTTGCTTTGCAGGACAGTTTGAGTAATTTGGCAAGCGGAATGATAATATTGTTTAACAAGCCGTTTGTTGCAGGAGATATTCTTGAATTTGAGGGCGTTAAGGGAAGAGTAGAAAGCATTAAGATATTTTTTACGACTATTCATACACTGGATAACAAAATTGTTACTATACCGAATTCCCGACTGACTACCAATAATGTAATTAACTGCACTATGGTTGACAAAAGGAGAGTGGATTTAAAATACACAATCAGTTATGACGATGACATTTCAAAGGTAAAAGGCTTAATGTATATGCTCATTTCCGAGAATAAAGATATACTGAGTGATCCCGAGCCCGCGGTCTATGTCGGAGAGCATCTTGAAAGCGGAATCGAAATAATTGTTATGATTTGGACTGAGACCGACAAATATTACGATGTGTATTACTATATGCAGGAACATGTTAAGCTCACTTTTGATAAAAACGGCATTACAATTCCTTATCCGCACATAGTTGTAAAGAATGAAAAATAATATTGGTATAATCTGCTTTATCGTGTAAATAATAATGGTGTCGTATCAACGGCACCATTTTTTATTTTAAGGGTGATTGTTATGAAAAAAATTCTATTATTAATTTCTACCGCCTTGATTTTAATTTTATCTCTTGTGGGCTGCGGTATGGGAGATGCAACATCTGACGCTATGTCGGGAGCAGGAGACGCAGTGTCCGACGCCATGTCGGGTGCAGGAGACGCGGCTTCCGATGTTGTTTCGGGGGCTGAGAGTGCTGCTACCGACGCAATGGACGGCAATGACGATGATAATATGTCAAACGGCGATGTAACCGACTCAGACGGAATTATCGGAAATGAAAATAACAAAACAGAGGACACTACAAAGGATACCGACAAAGGTGATACCTCAGATACTTCGGCTTCCGAAAATCTTTTATAATTTTTTAATATGCGATGTAAGCACAATAAGCCTCGATATTTCGAGGCTTATTGCTTTATGTCTATTTATTTAATTTTATACAGCTTTGTCAAGTTCGTATTTTAACTGTTTGATAATTTTCTTTTCAAGTCTTGAAATATAAGACTGCGATATACCCAGCTTATCTGCGACTTGTTTTTGAGTGTGTTCCTTTTTTCCGTTTAACCCGAAACGCAGTTCCATAATTAAACATTCTCTTTTGCCGAGGTTTGAAACCGCGTTCAGCACAAGCTTTTTTTCAAGCTCGTTTTCAATATTAATGTTAACTGTATCGGGTTCACTGCCCAGTATATCACAAAGTAAAAGCTCGTTTCCGTCCCAATCCGTATTCAACGGCTCATCTATGGATATTTCGTTTTTGAGCTGTGATGACTTCCTTAAAAACATCAGTATTTCGTTTTCGATACACCTTGAAGCGTAGGTTGCAAGCTTAATGTTTTTTTCAGGTGAAAATGTATTAACCGCTTTTATAAGACCTATTGTACCTATTGAAATCAAATCCTCGGCTCCTGCACTCGGAGATTCAAATTTCTTAGCTATATAAACAACAAGTCTTAAATTATGTACTATAAGCGGTTGCCTTGCGTTTTCATCTCCGTTTAATATTTTTTGCATTACATCAAACTCTTCCTCCTTGCTTAGCGGCGGAGGCAAAGTCTCGTTTCCGTTAATATAAAATATTTCATTTTCAGATAAAAACAGCATTTTAATTTTAAAAATTAAATTATGTATAATCATTATAACCTCTCACTTTGTATTTTTTATAATTTCATAGGGTATCAAAGCCCGCACTTCACTTTTAATAATATTTTTACATATACCTACATAAACACCATTAATTTCAACCCCGTCAATTTTAATTTTTTTGGGGCAAAATCCGTGTATAATTCCCTCGCCTCCAAGACTTGTAAACGGAATTATTCTTGTGTTTTCCGCTTTCGGCTTGTATCCGTCGAGCAATTCCTCTTCGGCTATAATTACATAATTACCCGAAAAAGGTTCCTTGACATTACAGCCGCTGTCAATTTTTGCTTTAAAAGTTATCACCCTCTCTGATGTAATAATTTCAACATTACATATACCGCCTCCGTTTACACCTTTCGTCAACCTTTTTATTATTTTAAGAATATAATAACAGGCAAGCGTCAGAATAATAAGAACAATAGGGGAAATATTAAAATAAACAGTATCATTGTATATTTCCATACCTGCGGGTTTAAATGATGTATAGATAAAAATCATAATTCCGCAAAATGTAAAGGATATTAAAAAATACACGGATACTCGTTTAATATAATTTTTAATATTGCTTTTTCCAAACACAGAAAATACTATCACACACGCAGTGACTGTATCGAAAGCAATATTGATTCCGAACGGAAGCTTAGGTAAAAGAGCGGCAAGGCTGAATATCCCGCCGATAACGCTTCCCAGAATAATTCTGCTCATTGAAGTGCCGAGATGAAGAAATTTCTTTGTGCAAAGAATTAAAAAAAAGTCTATAAATATATTAACTGTTATTAAAACATCAATATATACAGTTCTCATTATTTTCACCCCTTATAAATTATTACACACAAAGTAAATATTTCATGTCACAATATGTACAGGAGGAAAAATAAAATGTTCTTGGGAATCATAATAGGAATGTTTATCGGAGCTTTCGTAGGTGTAAGCATAATGTGCTTGTTTTATTACACCAAAAACCAATAAAAAACCGACCTCCAATCGTTAGATAAAGTTCTGACGCTTGGGGGTCGGTTTGATTTTGACGATTTTTAATTTTATCCGTCAAAGATTTTATTATATTATATATTAAAAATGATTTTAAGCGTTGAGATTTCTTTTTCCGAGGAAAACAAGAGCTACCATTCCCGAACCTACATGTGAGCCTATTACAGGTCCGATATCGCAAATTTGAACCTCTTTGCACATACCTTTGAGTGCTTTTTTCAGTTCAAGAGCTTTTTCTTTATCATCTGCATGAGCTACAAAAACAATATTGTCTTTATTTTCATCTCTGTCACGCTCAAAATATTTTATTAATGTAGGGATTATATTACTTTTACCGCGAATTTTATTTACGCTTACAAGGTGTCCGACATCATCAACGCTTATAAGCGGCTTTATCTGCAATGCTTTACCGAAAGCGGCCGTAACAGAGGAAATTCTGCCGCCTCTTTTAAGCTGGTCGAGATCATCTACAACAAACCAGTGACAAACATTTAACCTTGTGTTTTCTATGAAATCTGCAAGCTCATCAATAGATGCACCTTCCTTATATTTCTTGCCTGCAAGATATACAAGATATCCCAAACCTGCTGAGTCGCAGAAAGAATCAATGGCTATAATTTTACGGTCGGGGTACTTTTCTTTTAAATCATTTACAGCCATAAGGCAGGTGTTATAAGTACCGCTCAGTCCTGATGAAATTCCGGTATAAATGACATCCTTACCGGCTTTTAAATATGCTTCAAAACAGTTTGTAAATTTTTCATAGTTAATTTGCGTAGTTTTTGAATCAATGCCTTGTTTAATTTTTGCGTAAAATTCTTCAAGACTCATCATTCTTGCGTCGGGATAGTGAAGGTAGCATTTTCCCTCCATTTGAAATTCCATTGGAATAACCTCTACTCCGATTTCATTTACTTGCTGTTCGCTTAGGTCGCACGATGCATCGGTCATAAAAATATAATCCATAATTTCATCTCCTTTTAGTAATAAATAACAATTTTATTTTACCAAACATATATTAAAAAGTCAACGAATACAATTATATACATATTATATATTAAATATTATTAGTACAATAAGGTGGAGTATGCTATGAATTGCAGATTTGCGGATTTGCGTCACAAGGAAGTTATCAGCTGCTGCGACGGTGCAAGACTCGGTTTTGTCGACGACATAATCGTGGATACCAAAACTGCCTGTGTTGTTTCGCTCGTGATATTCGGGCGCATGAGTTTTTTCGGATTATTCGGAAAGTGTGAGGATTATATAATTCCATGGGAGAAAATACAGCTAATCGGTGACGATACAATTATTATATCCTGTAAGACTCCAACACCTGTAAAAAGACATAAAAGGGGCAGATTTAATCAAAAAAATTAAAAAAAGTCACTTTCTCTCACTATGGCAAAATAAACTAATCAACATTAAATAATCTGTATAAATTGCACAAAGTATAATTGCTTTAAAAAAATAAAATCCAAATTGTTACATTAATATTACAAGGGTTACAGCCCGATTTGCGGCTTAAAACTTGCAATTTGACTTGTTTTGTGCTTTAATAGCATTGAAATTGTGTGTTTGATAAAATTTTAACGACTAAAGGAAGTTGCACTCAGGTTGTTTGAATTTATGATTCAAAGGCAAACACATTACTGATATCTTAAGTACTGATATCTTAATTATTGTGTTGAGTGCATAAGTCACAGGGAGGATAAATTTTTGAGAGCGACAAAATACAGGTATTACAAACGCGAAGCTAAAGTTTGCAAAAAAACAAAGAAACCTTTATCCGGCAAAATTGTTAAGGCTGCATCCTTTGTATTTGCAGTTGTTCTTGCAGCAGCTGCACTTGTTATCCCGACTACAACACTTGCTCCTGATGTTGACGCTTATGAAGACAGCAAAGCAGCATCGTACATGGTCGGCGACTTAAGTGATTTTGCGGTTGTGATTTCCGACAACTGCTATCTTGAAACAACCGTTCCTACTCTTAATGAGGAAACAACCGTACAGGAGACTACGGAGGATGTACAGGAAACAAAGCTTGCAAAGGTTGTAAGTACTGAGGCAACCGAGTCTGATACAGTTGAGACAACTACCGAAGCTGTTGCGGATACTCAGCCCGAGGTTAGTGAAAATACTGTTCCCACTCAAATGCCCGAGAAAGACGAAATCACAGATAACAGCTCATCCGAAAGTTCAGGTAATTATTTAATTAATATCAGTAATCCCGATCCTAATTACAGTCCTGATTCGGTTAAGTTGTCATCAGGCGACAGAGCTAAGCTCGAAAGACTTGTTATGGGCGAGGCAGGCAGCATGAGTTTTAACGGCTGTGCACTTGTTGCTCAGTGTATCAGAGATGCGATGAATCGTTCAAACACAACATCTGTTGACAGGATCATTTCGGAATACAATTACTACGCACCTACAAATAAGGCTCCGAACCAAAAGGTTAAGGATGCCGTATCGTACATATTTGACCAAAACGGCTCCGCTGTTCAGCATAGAATACTTTGTTTCTATACAGGTACAAGCGGATGGCACGAAACACAGAATTTCATAGTAGGCTGCGATAATGTCAGATTTTTTGATATGAAGACAGCGTAGAATAAGTATTTAAAAAAATCAAGTGCAAACCACTTGATTTTTTTTATTTTTATGGTATAATATATAAGCATTTCGCACGCTGATGCTTGTCGGCAGGGTGGCATAATATGCTTATTGGGTCGATAAAATCAAGGCACAGCGGAGGTTTTAACCTAAGGAGGAAATTAAAATGGCAGTAGTTTCTATGAAACAACTCCTGGAGGCCGGCGTACACTTCGGTCACCAGACAAGAAGATGGAACCCTAAGATGGCTAAGTACATCTTCACAGAACGCAACGGAATTTATATCATTGATCTTCAGAAGAGCGTTAAAAAGCTTGAGGAAGCTTACAGCTTTATTCGTGAGATTTCCGCAGAGGGCAAGAGTGTGCTTTTCGTAGGCACAAAGAAACAGGCTCAGGATTCTGTTAAAGAAGAGGCTGAGCGTGCAGGTGCTTACTATGTAAACGCAAGATGGCTCGGCGGTATGCTCACAAACTTCGCTACAATTCGCAGAAGAATTGCTCGTTTAAAGCAGCTTCGTGTTATGCAGGAGGACGGCACATTTGACCTTCTTCCCAAGAAGGAAGTTATTAAGCTTAATCTTGAAATAGATAAGCTTGAGAAGTTTATGGGCGGTATTAAGGATATGACAGAGATGCCCGGTGCTCTCTTTATCGTTGACCCAAGAAAAGAAAGAATTGCAGTTTCAGAAGCTAAAAAGCTCAATATTCCTATTGTTGCTATTGTTGATACTAACTGTGATCCCGATGAAATCGATTATGTTATCCCCGGAAACGATGACGCTATCCGTGCAGTAAAGCTTATTGCAGGTGCAATGGCAGACGCTGTTATCGAGGGCAGAGAAGGCCAGACGGGTGCAGCTGCTGTTGAAGAAACAGAGGAAGAAGCAGCTGAATAATTTAATTTACAACTATTTTTGAAAGGATGTATTCATAATGGCAGCATTTACAGCTCAAGATGTAAAAGCACTCAGAGAAAAGACAGGCTGCGGCATGATGGATTGCAAAAACGCACTTAAGAATGCTGACGGCGATATGGATAAAGCAATTGACTTTTTAAGAGAACAGGGTCTTGCAAAGCAGGCTAAAAAGGCAAGCAGAATTGCTGCCGAGGGTGTTGCTTATGCTTGCACAAGCGATGATCTTTCTGTAGGCGTTGTAATTGAGGTTAACGCTGAAACAGACTTCGTTGCTAAGAACGATTCTTTTATGGATTTTGTAAAGATTTGTGCAAATACAGTAATCAAAAACAATCCTGCAGATGTTGAAGCACTTCTCGCACTTCAGGCAGAGGGCTCAACTCAGACAGTTGCCGAGCTTTTACAGGAAAAAGTTCTTACAATCGGTGAGAACATTCAGATTCGTCGTTTTGAGCGTATGGAAGGCACATGTGTCGCATATGTTCATGCAGGCGGTAAGATCGGCGTTCTCGTAAACTTTGATACGGATTTGGCTTCAAAGCCCGAGTTTGTATCTTACGGCAGAGATGTTGCAATGCAGATTGCAGCTCTTAACACACAGTACCTCAATGAAAGTGATGTACCCGCAGAGGTAATTGAGCATGAAAAAGAGGTTATGCGTCAGCAGGTAATCAACGAGGGTAAGCCCGAAGCTATCGCAGATAAGATTGTTATGGGCAAAATCGGCAAATTCTATAAGGAAAATTGTCTTGTTGATCAGGAATTTGTTAAGGACAATAAGATTTCTGTTAAGCAATATACTCAGAATGTTGCAAAGTCACTCGGCGGTTCCATTGAAATCAAGAAATTCGTTCGTTTTGAAAAGGGCGAAGGAATTGAGAAGCGTCAGGACGATTTCGCTGCCGAAGTTGCAAGCATGGTTAAATAATTTAATTAATAAAATAATTTATCCCGTCACTTTTGTGGCGGGATTTTTTACTGGAATTATGTTGTTTTGTCTTGTTGACCTTACCGTATATACAATGTATAATATAGATAAATATTTTAACAATCGGGAGATTCCGTTATGAAAAAAGTAATTGACGTAAAAATAGAAAAACCACAGTACAGTGTTATAACAAACATTACATTTTCACAGGTTGACGCTTGGTTCGGCCATACAAGAAAAGATTTAAAAATGGATATAATCTACCCCGAAGATAAAACAAAAAAATATCCGTGCGTTGTTTGGGTATGCGGGGGAGGCTGGCTCTCAATAGATAAATCAGCCCACCTTGCATATTTATCTCAGCTTGCAAGAAGCGGATTTGTTGTTGCAAGCGTTGAATACAGAACAAGCAATGAAGCAGTATTTCCAACTCAGATTCAAGATGTGAAGTCCGGAATACGCTACCTAAAGGCTCACGCGGACAGGTATTCAATTGATACGGAACGCATCGGAGTAATGGGGGAGTCCGCAGGAGCATATCTTGCTGCAATGGCAGGACTTGTTAACGACAAAAAATACGATGTTGGTTGTTACCTTGAACAGTCAAGCAAGGTGTATGCCGTTTGCGCTTGGTATCCGCCTACTGATATTTCAAAATTTTCCTATAAATCCGAGCTTCAGGCACAGGCAAGCTTTGAGTCGTTAATGTTTGGCAAAAATGTTTTTACTCATAAGGATGAAGCCGTCAAAATAAGTCCTGTTTCGTGCGTAACAAAGGATGCGCCGCCGTTTTTGATTATTCACGGTACAAGTGACAGCACAGTGCCGTTTTCTCAAGGCGAAATTTTGCATGATAAGCTCACGGAATTTGACTGTGATGCAACATTAATTGCAATTAACGGTGCCGAACACGCGGATATTAATTTTTATCAAGATGTTATTTGGGATAACATAATAAAATTCTTTGCAGAAAAATTATAATATTATAGTCTTACGGGAATATTTTTCTCATTCAGATATTTTTTTAATTCGGTGATAGGAATTTCACCGAAGTGAAAAAGTGAGGCGGCAAGAACGGCGTCGGCTTTTCCTTTTGTGAATGCGTCGTAAAAGTGTTCCAAAGCTCCTGCTCCTCCGCTTGCGATTACGGGTATATTTACTCTTTCGGATACAGCCCTTGTAAGTGCTATGTCATATCCTTTTTTCTGACCGTCCTCATCCATGCTTGTGAGCAAAATTTCTCCCGCACCGAGCTGTTCGCATTTTACCGCCCATTCCAAAGCGTCAAGTCCGACAGGGGTTCGTCCTCCGTTTACAAAAACCTCCCATCCGTTTTCGCGTCTTTTTGCATCGATAGCTGCAACAACGCACTGACTTCCGAATTTATACGCAGCTTCACTTATTAATTCGGGACGGTGCACCGCGGCGGAATTAACAGAAACCTTATCGGCACCCGCACGCAAAAGTGCGTTAAAATCATCAACGCTTCTTATTCCTCCGCCCACCGTAAACGGTATAAATATTGAGTCGGCTACTTTTTCAACCATATCAATAGTAATGTTTCTTGAATCGCTTGACGCAGTAATATCAAGAAATACAAGTTCGTCGGCACCCTGCTTGTCGTACTGAACGGCACATTCAACAGGGTCACCCGCATCAATCAGATTAACAAAGCTCATTCCCTTGACTACTCTGCCGTTTTTAACATCAAGGCAGGGGATAATCCTTTTGGCGTACATTATAATATACCTCCTTGTCCGTTGCCAACTATATCCGCAAAATTTTTAAGAATTTTCAGTCCGGTTTCACCGCTTTTTTCGGGATGAAACTGAGTGGCAAATATATTATCTTTTTCGATAGCGGCGTCAATCCTGACGCCGTATTCAGTTTGTGCCGATACGATATTTCTGTCGCTTGCAGTCAGAAAATATGAATGTACAAAGTAAACATACGGATTTTTTTCAATATCTGCAAAAAGTCTGCTGCCTTTTTTTATATCAAGACTGTTCCAGCCGATATGAGGTATTTTTAATCCCTCTTTTGAGGGGATTTTTGTTATTGTACCGTTAAAAATACCGAGTCCCTCGGCTTCAGGGCTTTCCTCACTGCGGGGAAAAAGAAGCTGTAAACCGAGGCATATGCCCAAAAAAGGTTTTTGGCTTTTTGTGTATTCAATAACAGTATCCGTGATACCGAACTTATTCATGGTGTCCATAGTATCGCCGAAAGAACCTACCCCGGGAAGTACGGCGCCGTCGGCCTGCATTATTTTATTTTTATCTCTTGTAACACAAACTTCGCATCCGATATGAGCAAAAGCCTTTCTCACGCTTTGAATATTTCCTGCTCCGTAGTCGATTATAGCAATCATATTTTCATCTCCAGTATTAACTAATTCAAAATGATTTTACCATATGTGCATACTCTTTGCAACTAAAAGTACATATCATTTCATAATTATGTAAATAATAATTAAAATCAAAGCATATATTATTGAATTCTGCAAGCCGATGTGTTAAAATGAAAGAAATTGATTTTAAGATTTATTTCAACATAATGATCTGCAAACAAGGGGTATTACAGAATGATAACTCATTTACTTACAAGAATTGACTTGATGATGAATTCATTTTCCAAGGGCCAAAAAAGAATTGCTTTGTATATTGAAGAGCATTACGATAAAGCGGCGTTTATGACCGCCTCAAAACTCGGAGAAACGGTAGGCGTATCGGAGAGCACGGTGGTGCGCTTTGCTTCCGAACTGGGTTACGACGGTTACCCAAAGCTTCAAAAAGCTATGCAGGAGATGATAAGAAATAAGCTTACTTCCGTGCAAAGAATTGAGGTTACTTACGGAAGAATAGGAAACGATAATGTTTTGGACAGCGTTCTTAATCAGGATATAGAAAAAATCAGGAGGACAATTGAAGAAATCTCACACGAAGATTTCAGCCGTGCTGTGGATGAAATTTGTAAGGCAAAGCGTATATATATATTCGGTGTGCGTTCGACCGGTGCAATAGCAAATTTTCTCGCTTACTATTTTGAATTAATATTTGATAATGTCCGTGTCGTAAATACAACAAGCTCCACTTCCGCATATGAACATATTTTCAGAATAACCGATAAGGATGTAATGATCGGTATATCTTTCCCTCGTTACAGCACCATGGCTGTTGAAGCTATGGATTTTGCAAGATCAAGAGGTGCCCATGCGGTCGCAATCACTGACAGTATGGCTTCTCCTTTGGTGCAGTCTGCCGATTCTGTTTTAATTGCGAGAAGCGATATGGCGTCGATAGTAGATTCGCTTGTTGCTCCTTTGAGCTTAATAAACGCCCTCATTGTAGCAACCGTACTCAAAAAGAAAGATGAGGTTTCCGAGACTTTTCGTCAGCTCGAACAGGTTTGGAACAGAGAAGGCATATATGCAAATCATGACACTAAACAGGATAAACAATAATTATGATATGTAAAAAGGTTGTTGTAATCGGTGCGGGTGCGTCGGGACTTATCGCTGCAGGTTTTGCGGCGAGAAACGGTGCCAAAGTTGTTCTTATTGATAAAAATAAGCGTGTCGGCAGAAAGATAATGATTACGGGAAAGGGAAGATGCAATGTCACAAATGATTGTGATGTTCAGGGTTTTATCAGGAATGTTCCCGTAAACGGTAAGTTTCTTTATTCTGCGATAAATTCTTTTACTCCGCGTGATACCGTCAAGTTTTTTGAAGAACTCGGACTTGAGCTTAAAACCGAAAGAGGAAACAGGGTTTTCCCCGTATCGGATAAAGCCGTAGATGTGGTGGACACTCTTAATAATTTTGTTAAAAACTGCGGTTGTAATGTGGTCTGCGACAAAGCCGTTTCCCTTTTAATTGAAAATAACGAAGCAGTCGGTGTTGAGTGCGAAAATGCGACATATTACTGCGACAGCGTAATAGTTTGTTGCGGCGGTATGAGTTATCCTCTCACGGGTTCAACAGGGGACGGATATATTTTGGCAAGGCAGGCAGGTCATACCGTCACCTCATTAAAGCCGTCGCTTGTTCCGCTTGAAAGCAGCAATCCTGACTGCCAGTCCATGCAGGGCTTATCGCTCAAAAATGTTTCACTGAAAATCAGGGATAACAATTCAAACAAAATCGTGTATTCCGATTTCGGTGAAATGCTTTTTACCCACTTCGGAATAAGCGGTCCCATGGTTTTATCTGCAAGCTCTCACATTCGTGATATGTCCTGCAATAAATATACGGCATTAATTGATTTAAAGCCGGCATTGACTTATGAACAGCTTGACAAAAGGATTCAAAATGATTTCAGAGAAAACTCAAATAAAGATGTTTCAAATTCCTTTACAAAGCTTTTGCCGAAAAAAATTATTATACCCGTCCTAAAAAGGTGGGGAGTGCCTTTTGACAAAAAATGCAATTCCGTTACAAAAGAGGAACGAAAAAGGCTTTGTGAAATCTTAAAGGAATTTAAAATTGAAATAAACGGTTTCAGACCGATTGAAGAGGCAATAATAACTTCAGGCGGTGTTAAAACCACCGAAGTCAATCCCAAAACTATGGAGAGCAAACTCATAAAGGGACTGTACTTTGCGGGTGAAATATTGGATTGTGACGCCTATACAGGCGGATTTAATCTTCAGATTGCCTGGAGTACGGGCAGACTTGCGGGAATCTGTGCCGCAGAAATAAATAACGATTAATCGGAGAGGATGGATTTTATGTCTATTGCAATAGCTCTTGACGGTCCTGCAGGTGCAGGAAAATCAACAATAGCAAAAAGAGCCGCAAAGGCACTTGACTTTATATATGTAGATACGGGTGCTCTGTACAGAACGATAGGTCTTGCAGCGTCAAGAAAAGGCGTCGAGCCAAAGCCTTCAAAAGAGGTTGAAAATCTTTTGAGTGAAATAACGGTCGATCTCACATTCAATGATTCGGGAGATCAGGTGGTTTTGCTCAACGGTGAAGATGTTTCGGGACTGATAAGAACGCCGGAGGCTTCGATGATGGCGTCAAAAATATCCGCTGTACCGACCGTCAGAGCGTATCTTCTTGATTTGCAGAGAAATATTGCAAAGACGCACAATGTAATTATGGACGGCAGAGACATCGGAACGGTGGTACTGCCCGACGCAAAGGTTAAGATATTTTTGAGTGCGTCTCCCGAGGCGAGAGCAGAGCGTAGGTATAAGGAGCTTTGCGAAAAGGGCATGGATGTAAAGTATGAGGATGTGCTCAGTGATGTTATTACCCGTGATTATAATGACACTCACCGTGAAACTGCACCTCTGAAGCCTGCAAATGGCTGTATAATGGTGGATACTACGGACCTTGATTTTGAGCAGTCGGTAGAAAAAATTATATCCGTAATAAAGGAGAACATTTAATGGGACAATCAAAGGTGCTTTATTTTATCGGAAGAATTGTCTGTGCACCGATTTTTAAACTTTTATACAGGTATAAATCTGTGAACGAATTTGAAATACCCGAAAAGCAAGGCTTTATAGTAGCCTGCAATCACTTATCTTACTCAGATCCCGTTTTGCTCGGACTTTGTCAGAAGCGCCGACTTTTTTTTATGGCTAAATCGGAGCTTTTCAGAAATAAATTTTTTGCCGTACTTATTCGTTCTTTGGGGGCGTTCCCTGTTGAAAGAGGAGCAGGCGATAACGAGGCTATCAAAACAGGTGAGGATTTAATCAGAGACGGCGAGGTAATGACTATTTTTATTGAGGGCGGCAGAACCAAAACAGGTGAACTTATGCGTCCGAGAAGCGGATGCGCACTTGTTGCACAGCAAATGCAGGTCCCGATTATTCCCGCCTGTATAACTATAGTAGGAAATCCCAAAAGGCTCTTTTCAAAGCGTGTAATTCACTTTGGAAAGCCGCTTACTCCGCAGCAGCTTGGATTAACTCCCAACGGCGGAAGAAGAGAGCTGAAAGATGCTTCTAACAGGATTATGGAACAAATAAAAAAAATGAGAGAGCAGGATTTGCGTGAATATAAAAATAGCTAAATCAGCGGGCTTTTGTTTCGGTGTTAACCGTGCAATCAAAATGGTCGAGGAGCTGCTTGACAAAAATTACAAGGTATGTACTCTCGGCCCCATAATTCATAATATGGAGGTTGTGCGTGATCTTGAGAGCCGAGGCTGCCGTACAATTGATTCTGTTCAGCAGCTAAAAGACGGTGAAACGCTTGTAATCCGCTCTCACGGAGTACCTCAGAGTATTATTGATGAGTTAGAAAGCGGAGGATATGATTTTAAGGATGCAACCTGTCCTTTTGTGAAAAAAATTCATACTACGGTTTCATCGGCTGATCCCGATAAAGATATAGTTCTGATTGCCGGAAACAAGATGCATCCTGAGGTTTGCGGCATCATAGGACATTGCAAGGCGGAATGTTATACTTTTAATAATGAGCAGGAGTTAGATGAAATATTTTCTATAATTCAAAAATCGAATAATAAGCAGTTGTTAGTTGTTGCACAAACTACTTTTGACACAAAAGAATGGAAAAAATGTATAAAAAAGATAAAAAACCTATGTACAAATGCAAAAATATTTGATACAATATGTAATGCTACGTCAGTTAGGCAAACCGAAGCAGACACAATAGCTGCAAGCTCCGATTTTATGGTTGTTATTGGTGACAGGCACAGCTCTAATACAGGCAAGCTTTTTGATATATGCAAAAAGCAATGTTTAAACACCGTTCTTATTGAGACATCGGGTGAGCTTGACTATTCAAAAGTTAGGTCGGCAAATAATATAGGCGTAACTGCAGGTGCGTCAACGCCTGCAAGGATAATAAAGGAGGTACTGGATACAATGAGTGAAATTAAATCCGGTGAAACAAATTTTGAAGAATCTTTTGAGGAGTTACTTGAAGAGTCCCTCAAAAACTTAAATACAAATGAGAGGGTAATGGGTACAGTGCTCAGCATTGCTCCCAACGAGGTTCAGGTTGATGTCGGAAGAAAACAGACAGGTATCATTCCTGCTTCTGAGCTTTCAAACGACCCCAACGCAAGACCTGAAGATATCGTAAAGGTCGGCGACCAGATCGAGCTTCTTATTATGAAGACTAACGACCAAGAGGGTACAATTATGCTTTCAAAGCGTAGAGTTGACGCTCAAAAGGGTTGGGAAGAGCTTCAGGAGAAGATGGACTCACAGGAAATTCTTACAAGCAAGGTAACAGAGGCTGTAAAGGGCGGCGTAATCGTTCTTTACAACGGCGTCAGAATATTTATACCTGCTTCACAGGCTACTGCTTCCCGTGACGAAAAGCTTGAGGATCTTGTAGGTCAGGATGTAGAATTCAGACTTATCGAGGTATCCCAGCACGGCAGACGCAGAAGAGCAATCGGTTCAATCCGCAGTGTGCTCAAGGAGCGCAGAGCTGCTTTGCGTGAGGAATTCTGGAAGAACTGCGAAATCGGCAAGCGCTATAAGGGCGTTGTTAAGTCACTTACAAGCTACGGTGCTTTTGTTGACCTCGGCGGCGTATTCGGAATGATTCATATTTCCGAGCTTTCCTGGACTCACATCAAGCATCCGAGCGAAGTTGTAAATGTCGGCGACACTGTTGATGTTTATGTAAAGGATATTAACGAGGAAACAAAGAAAATTTCTCTCGGCTTCAAAAATGCGGAAGATAATCCTTGGGAAATTCTCAAAAACAAATACCCTGAGGGTACGGTCGTTAACGCTACTATTGTAGGTCTTACATCTTTCGGTGCGTTTGCAAACATCATCCCCGGTATTGACGGTCTTATTCACATTTCTCAGATTGCCAACAAGAGAATTGACAAGCCCTCTGATGTTCTTAAGATTGGTGAGACTGTTGAGGCTAAGATTACAGCTATTGATTTTGACAAAAAGCGTGTAAGCCTTTCAATGCGTGCTTTGCTCCCTGAGGATGAGCAGGCTCCCGTAAAGGAAACTGAGGCTGAGGCAACAGTCGAGACATCTGATGAGGCTCCTGCCGAAGCACCCGTCGAGGCTCCCGCTGAGGCACCTGTTGAAGCAACAGAGGAAACTGAATAATTCTACATATAACGGGCACCCTAATCGGTGCCCTGTTTTTTTAGTATTAGCTGACAGGAGGATATTATGACTGCTCAAGAGGAATTTATCGCGATTTATAAGGAACATATTACAAGACAGGGTGCCGATGAACTTTTGGAATGGCTGAAACGAACCGATTTTTTTACCGCTCCTGCAAGCACTAAATATCACTGTGCGTGTGAAAGCGGACTTGTTATGCATTCAGTAAGTGTTTTTAACACAATGATGGAAAAACATTTTGATGAAGATACAGACAATGTTGAAAGCTTTGCGATTTGCGGATTGCTTCACGATTTGTGCAAGGCACAGTTTTATAAAGTATCTTCAAGAAATGTAAAAAATGACCTTACAGGTCAGTGGGAAAAGGTACCTTACTATGCGATTGACGACCAGTTTCCCTACGGACACGGTGAAAAATCGGTATTTTTAATTGAACGAAAAATGCATCTCAAAATTGATGAAGCAATGGCTATCAGATGGCATATGGGCGAATTCGGAGACAAAAACAGCAATGCAATCAGTCAGGCGTATGACCGATATCCTCTTGCTGTCAAGCTGCATCTTGCAGACCTTGAATCAACTTATTTAAGAGAAAAGGGAACCTCCGAGGTAAGTAATTGAGATATAAAAAATACGGAGTAGAATATGGATGTTTTAACGGCAAAAAATCGAATAAATGAGCTTACAAAATTGCTTGAGTACCACAATAATCTCTATTACAATATGGATGAGCCTGAAATATCGGATTTTGAATATGATAAGCTTTTGAGAGAACTTGAAAATCTTGAGCAGCTTTATCCCAATCTGAAATCCCCGACATCGCCCACAAATAAAGTAGGCGGCAGTGCGGGTGAGAAATTCTCACCTGTAACTCATGCTGTCGTTATGGAAAGTCTTCACGATAGCTTTTCTCATGATGAACTGCGTGACTTTGACCGCAGGGTAAGAGAAATATCTTCTGATATTGAGTATGTTGTTGAGCCTAAATTTGACGGTTTGTCTGTTTCCTGCGAATACAAAAACGGTGTTTTTGTGCGTGGATCAACACGCGGCGACGGTGTTACGGGTGAAGATGTAACTGATAACCTGATGACTGTTAAAAGTCTGCCAAAGCGTATCTTAAACGCTCCCGAATACCTTGAGGTCAGGGGAGAGGTTTATATGTCGTTTAAGAGCTTTGAAGAGCTTACAAAAAAGCAGGAAGAAAACGAAGAAAAAACCTTTAAAAACCCTCGCAATGCCGCTGCAGGGTCGCTTCGTCAAAAAGATGCAAGAATTACCGCACAGCGAAAGCTTGATATTTTTGTTTTTAATGTTCAGCAAATCAGGGGAAAAGAGCTTACAAGCCATAGTGAAAGTTTAAATTATCTGAAACAGCTCGGTTTTCCGACGGCTTTTTATAATGTCTATGATAAGATAGAAGATGTTATTTCCGAAATTGAGCGTATCGGAAATATGAGGGGCGAATTTGATTACGCCATTGACGGTGCGGTTGTCAAAGTGAATAGCTTTGCGACAAGAAGATTGCTCGGCAGCACAGCAAAGTATCCGAAGTGGGCAGAGGCTTACAAGTATCCGCCCGAAGAAAAGCCGACAAAGCTGTTAAACATTGAAATTAATGTGGGCAGAACAGGTGTGCTGACTCCCGTAGGCAATTTTGAACCTGTTTTGCTTGCAGGAACAACGGTAAGCAGAGCTACCTTGCACAACAAAGACTTTATTGAGGAAAAGGGAATTTGCGTCGGCGACACCGTCATAATAAGAAAAGCAGGGGAGATAATCCCCGAGGTTTTGTGCGTTAAGGAACATTCAGAAGGTTTCAAGCCTTTTAAATTTCCGACAACCTGTCCGTCCTGCGGAGGTCCTGTTATACAGGAAGAGGGGGAGGCTGCCGTGCGTTGCACAAATACAGACTGCCCTGCACAGCTTATGCGGCATTTGATTCATTTTGTTGCAAGAGACGCCATGGATATCGACGGGATGGGACCTGCCGTGCTTGAACAGCTTGTCAAAGAGGGACTTGTAAAGTCTCCTGCCGACCTCTACAGACTTGATGCAGATGAAATTTCGGGTCTTGAAAGGATGGCCGAAAAATCTGCAAATAATCTTATAAATTCTCTGTCAAAATCAAAACAAAATGATTTGTACAGGCTTGTATTTGCACTCGGCATAAGAAATATCGGACTAAAAGCAGCAAAGCTTTTGTGTCAAAAGTTTGCCGATATGGATGCGATAATAAGTGCCAAAGCGTCGGATTTTGAAGAAATTGACGGTTTCGGTTCGGTCATGGCATTGAGCCTTGAAAATTATTTTTCGCTTGAAAGTACTAAAGAGCTGATAGCTGATTTTAAAAACCTCGGTCTTAATATGGTCTCGTCGCTCACAAAACCGTCTGGCGGCGTTTTTGAGGGAATGACATTTGTGCTTACAGGTACTCTTCCTACGATGAAGCGAAGTGAAGCGTCCAAAATTATTGAAGAAAACGGCGGAAAAACAAGCTCCTCCGTTTCAAAAAAGACATCATATGTGCTTGCGGGAGAGGACGCTGGAAGCAAGCTTACAAAAGCTCAGACGCTTGGCGTTTCGATTATTTCCGAGGAAGAATTTAAACGAATGCTTAACATCTCAAAATAATCTACACATTTCATTAAAAAATACAAATCCTTACATTTATAATGAGTATATCATATAAATGTAAGGATGTTTTTTATGTTTGTGTTTTTAATTATTATAGGCTTTATTTTCTTAATTGCTGTTTTTGCCGTTGCTTTTTCTGTTTTTATGAGATGGCTTATTGATAATAAAATATCAAAAATTAAAAACATCAAGCCTCGGCTTGTAATATTCATTAACAGAGCAAACAAAAAATAAATCAGATTTCTTCCATTGCCTCTTCAAGTGCGTGAGCGAGCTGGTCGGGACAGGAAGTGCCTCTCATTCTGCAATCAATTCCCTTCATTCTCTTTATGGCTTCTTTTGCATTCATTCCCTTGACAAGTTCGCATATTCCTGTTGTGTTTCCTGCACATCCGCCTATAATTTCACAGTTTGTTATTACACCGTTTTCATCAAGCTCTACCTTCATTTGTCTTGAGCAAACACCGTGCGGAGTGTAAATATGTGTCATAATATCGTCTTCTTTCTTTTAGTTTTACATTATATTAACACATTTCATTAAAAAAATCTATATAATTCTATTTTTATATTTTGAAATATTTAATCATGTGTTATACTAAGTGAGACAAAGGATGTAGATAGTATGTCAATAAAAATAAATCTCGGTACATGGAATTCGGTATTTGCTGTTCCGTCAGAAGTAGTAGATAACGGGCTGAAATTTGCCGACGGCGTAAAATTAAAAGTATTGCTTTGTGTTTTGAGAAACAGCGGAAAAGATCTGACCGCAGAAGAAATTTCGGCCTGCACCGGCGTAAATGAAACCGATATTCCCGAGGCTTTAGAATATTGGGTGAGTATCGGAATACTACATAAGGATTCAGATAAATACACTCCTGCAAGTGAGGATTCTTTATCATCGGACAGCAAAGATTTTGCAGTAGATTTATCGGACAGCAAACATAAGCAAATCCACAAAGAAACTGCCCTGGAAATTTCAAATGATGTAGAGATTCAAAAAAAGCGATTTACGGTTACCCGACCACAAAAGCCCGATTACTTTTTTACATCACAGCAACTTGCAGTTGACGAGGAACTGAAAATTTTAGTAGGCGAGGCTCAGTCGGCGCTCGGAAAAACGCTTTCAAATTCAGATATATCTACATTGCTGATGCTTAAAGATACCTGCGGTTTAGCGGTCGATGTTATTCTGATGTTAATTCAGTATTGTGTAAGCATTGACAAGGGCAATATGCGTGCGATAGAAAAAATCGGCGTCGGCTGGGCTGACGAGGGAATAAATTCGCTTGAGGCGGCTGATGCGAAAATCAGAAGAATAAAACAGATGAACGCAAATTTCTCAAAGGTGTCGTCGGCTTTTGGAATTAATAATACGGGTTCCCCGACAAAAAAACAGCTTGAATACAGCAACAAATGGATTGAGGACTGGAAATTTTCTACCGAAATGCTTCGTGAAGCGTATGAACGCTGCGTTGACAGCAAAGGCACGATGAAATTTAATTACATTGACGGGATTTTAAAACGGTGGAACAGTAACGGAATTAAAAATTTAAATGAGCTTTCCGAATATGAAAAATCCCCGAAAAAGCAGACTAAGAGAACAAGCTCTTATGATATTGACGAGCTTGAAAAAATAAATACTCTTGATGATTTTTAAAATGAGGTGATTGTATGGGTTACAGCAGCAGTGTTTACAAGGCGGCTGCCGATAAGCTGTTTGAAAGGCGCCTAAAAGCTGAAAAAGACGCAGAAAAGCGCAGGGCTGATGTTTATAGAAAATTGCCGAGAGTAAAAGAGCTTGAAAAAGAGATTTCCTCTGCCGGAATCAAGGTGGCAAGAGCGGTATTGAGCGGTAAGGATTTAACTTCTCAAATGTCAAGGCTTCGTGACGAAAATTTGTCAATGCAAAATGAGCTTGCAGATATTCTGAAATCAAACGGTTATCCCGAAAATATCTTTGAGCCGTCTTATATTTGCAAAAAATGCAGTGACACGGGATATTATGAAGAAAACGGAAAAACTGTGGTTTGTTCGTGTATGAAACAGGCTCTTGTTCAGTGCGCCTGTGAGGAACTTAACAAGACCGCACCGCTTTCACTTTCAACTTTTGATTCTTTTCGCCTTGATTATTACGAAAAATCCACCGATATAAAAACTAATATGTCACCTTATAATCATATGAGCAAGGTGCTTGGTTATTGCAAAAATTATGCCGAAAATTTCAATAAAAATTCGGGAAGTATTTTTATGAAGGGTAAAACCGGCCTCGGGAAAACACATCTTTCCCTTGCAATAGCAAACGAGGTTATAAAAAAAGGATTCGGGGTAATTTATGTTTCAGCTCCGTCGCTTGCTCACAGGCTTGAAAAAAATTTCTTTTCAAAAAGTGATAATGACCCGATAAATGATATGCTCCTTGAATGTGATTTATTAATTGTCGACGATTTGGGAACGGAATTTCATACCCAATTTTCTATTTCTGAAATATATAATATTTTAAATTCGAGAATACTTTCTTTAAAACCCATTATAATCAATACAAACTTAAACTTACTTGAACTTGAAAAAATTTATTCAGAGAGATTTGTTTCAAGAATTATGGGTAATGCCGAAAAGCTTGATTTTATGGGAACGGATATCAGGGTAATAAAAAAATGAAAAAATTTTTAAAAACTATTGACATTTTAAACTGAATGGCATATAATAACTATCGTTGCACGGAGAGTGCTCACAGATTTTGTGGAATAGTGTAACGGTAGCACGACAGACTCTGACTCTGTTTGTTGGGGTTCGAATCCCTATTCCACAGCCAAATAGCCCCGTTACTCGGGGCTGTTTTTAACTTCGAGGTGTAGCGCAGTTTGGTAGCGCACATCGTTCGGGACGATGGGGTCGCAAGTTCGAATCTTGTCACCTCGACCACAACTTAACGCCGAGCTTATTTTGTTCGGCGTTAAATTTTACCATAAGGAGAGGCTATTATGAAAAAAGTTCTTTCAATCATTACGGTTTTTTCTCTTTGTTTTGCATTGCTTACGGGATGCGGCACAAAGACAGTTAATCTTTCGGAAGTAATGGATAAGATTAATTCTGATTTTAGTCTTTCCTTAAAAACACTTGATGACGCTGAAAAGCTTGACCAGTATTACAGCATCAAAGCAGAAGATGTAAAGCAGTTTGCTGCCGAAATTGACTCAAACAACGATGCTCCCGTTGAGATAGTGTTGGTTGAGGCTGTAGATTCGGACGCTGCAAGCAGAGTTGAATCGGCACTTACTACCAGATACAACGCAATTATCAATCAGTATTCATCCTACACTCCCGATAAGCTGTCAATGGTTCAGGCTTGCAAGGTTACAAAGGACGGTAACTATGTTACGATGATTGTGGCAGACGACGGTCCTAAAATGCTTGAGGTCTTTTACGATTATTTAAAATAATTCGGTTTCCCGAATATTAATGGGCGGACACTGACTGTTCGCCCGTTTTGTTTGTTAAAGAAAATTAATACAGTTTATAAACAGAGGCAACAAAATTATGAATCAAACAGACATACAAAAAAATTTTTCACATATGAACAATATGCAGCAGCAGGCTGTTTTTACAACAGAAGGTCCATTGCTGATACTTGCGGGTGCAGGATCGGGAAAAACTACCGTTCTCGTAAACAGAATTGCATACATACTTCAATCACAGCTTTGCAGACCGTGGCAGATTCTTGCAATTACTTTCACAAACAAGGCAGCAGGCGAGCTAAAAGAGCGTATTTGTGACGCTGTACCTGAGGGAGGAGCAGATATTTGGGCGGCTACCTTTCACTCAACCTGTGCAAGAATTTTGCGTAGATACGGCGACAGAATAGGCTATACAAGCCACTTTACTGTTTACGGTACCGACGATCAAAAAAAGCTTATTAAAGAAATTTTAAAACAGCTTCATATAGATGAAAAAATTTTGCCTGCCAAAAAGATTCTTTCCGAAATTTCAAAGGCAAAAGACGAGATGAAAAGTCCCGAGCAAATGCTTAAAGAAGCAGAATTTGACAGCCGTAAAGCTTCGATTGCCAAGGCTTATGAAATTTATCAGGCACGCCTCAAAACAGCCGACGCTATGGATTTTGACGATATGCTTTCAAATACAGTTTTGCTTTTTGAAAAGTGTCCCGAAATACTTGAGTATTATCAAAATCAGTTTAAATATATAATGGTGGATGAGTACCAGGATACAAACAAAGTACAGTACAGGTTTGTCAGTATGCTGGCAGGCAAAAACGGAAACATATGCGTTGTCGGAGACGACGACCAAAGCATCTATAAGTTCAGAGGCGCAACAATAGAAAATATCCTGTCGTTTGAAAATACTTTTAAAGGTGCCAAAATCATCCGACTTGAACAAAACTACCGAAGTACTCAAAATATTCTTGACGCCGCAAACGGTGTTATTTCAAACAACACGATGAGAAAGGGAAAGACCCTTTGGACAGAAAATTCAAAGGGTGAAAAAATCGAAGTTCGAACCTGTGAAACCGAAAGAGACGAGGCTGCGTTTATTGCAAAAACTATTCTTGACGGTGTAGCAAGGGGCAGGAATTTTTCGGATTATGCAGTGCTTTACCGCATGAATGCACAGTCAAACGCTATTGAACAGGCTCTTTCAAGAAGCGGAATTCCGCATAGGGTAATAGGCGGTCACAGATTCTATGACCGCGAAGAAATCCGTGATATGGTGGCATATTTACAGGTAATTAACAATCCTCACGATGATGTCAGACTCACTAGGATAATTAATGTTCCCAAGCGTTCTATCGGTGCGGCAACTGTTGCGTATGCTTCGGAAATTGCTTCGGGGCTGGGGGAAAGCATTTATACTGTTATCAAGAATGCAGAAAACTTCCCCAAACTTTCACGCTCAGCCGCAAAGCTTAAAGCCTTTACAAATCTTATTGACGATTTAATCGAAGCGGAGCAAAGCGGTGATTATTCTCTTGCGGAATTATACAATCTTATAATCGAGCATACAGATTATGAGTCATATCTGAAAAAAGAAAAGGATAATGCGGAAGTAAGAATTGAAAATATCGAGGAGCTTTCATCAAATATAATTAAATTTGAGCAGGATTATGCTGACGAAGCTACGCTTTCTGCTTTTCTTGAGGAAATTTCACTTCAAACCGATATCGATAATTACGATTCACAGGCAGATACCTGCGTTATGATGACTATGCACAGTGCAAAAGGACTTGAGTTTCCCGTCGTGTTTATTGCGGGAATGGAGGACGGCGTTTTCCCGTCTATTGCAACCATTATGAATCCCGATGAATTAAACGAAGAACGCAGACTTGCTTATGTCGGAATAACAAGAGCTAAAGAAAAGCTTTATCTCACAAAAACCAGGTCGAGAATGTTATTCGGTTCAACAACACACAATAAGGTTTCACGATTTATAAATGAAATTCCTCAAGAGCTTTTGGAGTATACAGGCGAAAATAAATACCTGTCAAAATCAGGTGCTTCATCGTTGCAATCAAATTCAGTTGCCGTCAGCGGTATATCTAAGTCAGGTTATTCTGTAAACAGCTTTGCGGGGTATAAAAAGCCAAATGCTAAAAGCACGGAAGTTTACAGTGTAGGTGATTGTGTGCTTCATAAGGTATTCGGCAGGGGTATGATTATTAGCGCTGAAAAAATGGGGAATGATACAATGCTTGAAATATCATTTGATAAAGTCGGAACAAAAAGGCTTATGTCAAATTTCTGCAAAATGGAAAAATTGTAAAGGGTGATTATTTTGTCACGGTTAATCAAAGCTGCACTTTGCCTGTCAGTTTCATGTATGCTTGCGGTGAGTTTGGTTTCCTGCAAAAACCTTGAATCTTCACAGCTTCAAACTACTCAATCTCAGACCGAGCAGACGACGCTGCCTGACTCAGGTGTAACAGAAACCGAACCGCACAATCAAGATACACAAAGCTATAATTATCTCATGATAAAGCAGGATGCGGACAAAATCACATCGGAACTGAATAAGATAATTTCAGACAACAAATATAAAGGTGTTACATATCTTAAAATAGGCAATGATTTTGAATATATTACTGCATCCGGTGATGCTAATACGGAAAAACACGTTTACAATTCAATAAATACCTGCTGCTATACCGGTTCTGTAACAAAGCAGTTTACGGCCGCGGCAATTCTTAAGCTTTGCGAAGACAAAAAGCTTTCTCTTTCGGATTCGATTATAAAATATTTTCCGTCCTACAAAATAGGAGAAAAAGTTACTGTAAAAAATCTTCTTACAATGACATCGGGTATAAAAAATTATGTAAGGCGTGATAATGAAGCAATAAGTGATGTAACACTTGAACCTGAGATAGAGAGCAAAATTTCAGGCAAAGCTTCTGCTGAAGAAAACAGAGAGATTATACTCAACTGGATTTTCAGTCAGGATTTATCCTTTGAGCCCGATACTGAGTTTATGTATTCCGACAGTAATTATTATCTGCTGGGAGAAATCATTGAGCAGACAAGCGGTATATCATACGAAAATTATATCAAAAAATATATTTTTGAGCCTCTCGGTATGAGTAAGTCAGGCTTTGAACCCGATGACAATACGGCTGTAAGCTATCAGGGAAACACTTCAAACGATTCCATGCTGTACAGCGGTGTTGCGTATTCGTCTTTCGGACTGATTTCAAATGTATCCGATTTGTTGAGATGGGTTGACGGATTGCTTGACTTCTCGGTTATCAACAAGGATTCTTTTGAGATAATGACTACCCCGTATAAGGAAAATTACGCAATGGGATTTTATGTTTACGGTGACAGACTCAGTCACACAGGAAGAACAGAGGACTACAACTCTATGCTGTCGTTTACAAAGGACAAGTCCGAAATTTTTGTATCTCTTTCAAATTATGCATATACAGAGCCTGTTTATATGTACCGTCTTTTCAAAAATTCTTTAAAAAATTATTTAAACTGAGTTTATATTTATCACAAATATTAAAAACCTCCATAAAATGTAATGTTACAGTGCCGCTATACAGCCTGTTACTACTATTTAATGGAGGTTAATTTTATGCCTGATGTATCCTATTCCTCAGATCAGATTCCTGTAAACATCGACAGAAATCATGATTCAGACTGCGATGCAATTTGCATAGATGCCGACCGCATCTATGACAGCTGCGGAGCAAAGGATTGTCTAAGCGATTTGCCGCTTTTGTTTACAAAGGAAGACGCAGCAATCGTTGAAAACGCCTGCTCGGTTCGCATTAACAGGGCAAGCGTCATTACATCAACCGTTGAGGTGGAGCCGGTTGCTTTCCATAAGGGCTTCTATTCCGTAAACACCGTATTTTATTTTTTGGTAAGCTGCGATGTTTATTCAAGCACAACAGCTTTGCCGGAAACTATAAACGGCCTTGCAATTTACGGAAAAAGAGTTGTTCTTTACGGCAGCGACGGCTGCGTAAAATCTTTCTCAAGCGATGAAGATGTCAAGTGTGAAAAAATTGAAAGTTGCTGCGACTGCACATGCTCGTATTCAAATTGTGTTCCGAAAGCGACTGTTCAAATATCAAATCCTATGGCGCTGTCGGCAAAGCTTACAAAGAGCAGAACTCATTGCCAAAATTTCTGCCATACTATTCCGAAATGTGTCCGCGATTATTTTTGCGGCGAGTTGGTTGCGTCAACAGGCAAGCAAGTAGTTGTAACCATCGGTATATTTACAATTACAAGACTTCAAAGAAAAGTACAGATTATGATTCCGTCATACGATTTTTGCGTTCCTCGCAAAGAATGCTGTGCAAAAACCGATGACCCGTGTGAAGTGTTCAGTAAGATAGAATTTCCTACAGATTCATTTTTCCCGCCTGAATCAGACGAATGCGAAAAGCCTTGTAAACCGTTTGATGGTGACTGCAAGTTTGATTGTGACTGCAAGTAAATATTTTGTTTTGGCTCTGTTCCGATGCCTTTGCACGGGGCAGAGCTTTGTTTTACATAAATATTTTATTTATCCTTTGCATCCACAAACCACCTGTTCTCTTCAAGAAACAAAAATCTTTCTTTTCCGAGTATCATACATGTATATCTGATTCCCGCTCCGCCTGCTTTAAGCGAAGCGGCATACCTGATGTCGGTAATTTTATCAATAGGATATTTTTTGTTGTCATTCCAATAAATGTATTCAGGCAGTAAATTACCGTCACAATCAAAGGTTGCCGTTACCTTTATATATTTTTTCATTGTTAAACACCTCTTATAAATAACCCATCGGGTGGATTGTGTGCTCGTCTTTCGGATTAAAAGAAGAAAGATCATTGTTTTTAAGAAGTATGGCGGGGCGGACAATGTAATTTCCGAATCTTTTTTTGAGGGTATCAAGCGTTTTATCAAGCTGTCTGTTTTGCATCAGCCGTTCTTCACTTTGCAAAAGACTGATTTGATGAGGTATGTTGTCGTGTACAAAATCAGTCACAAAAACGCCTATACTCCTGAGCGGTATTTGCATTTTATAGCTTTTTTTGAACAGAGAAAAAGCATTATCAGCGATTGTTCGTGTAAAATTAGTGTATTCCTCAAGAGTTCTCTGCCTTGTAAAGCAGTTTAATTCGTTATCTCTGACGCTTATTCCGACAGTTTTCGCCATAAAACCCTGTTCACGCACACGTCTGCAAACACTGTCGCACAGCACGCACATAACCGTTTTTACATCGTCAAAGGTTTTCATGTCCCTCGGGGTTGTGGTTGAATTACCGATAGATTTTATATCGCTTTTTTCATTTATATGTGAAACGGGGGAGGAGTCAAAGCCGTTTGCAAATCCGTATATCAGATCTCCCCATTTTCCGAGATGATTTCTGAGTATATCGGGAGATGTTTTCGCAATATCTCCTATGGTGTAGATACCGATACGGTTTAGCTTGTTTTTTGTGGCTTTTCCCACATACAGCAAGTCGCTTGCCGGAGAGTTCCAAACAATATCCCGATAGTTTTGCCTTGTAATGCAGGTTACGGCGTCAGGCTTTTTGTAGTCGCTTCCGAATTTGGCAAAAATTTTATTGAAGCTTACCCCGATACTGACGGTTATTCCAAGCTCACGCTTTATTCTTTCTTTTATTTCAACAGCCGTATCAAAGCCGCTTCCTTTAATATTTCCCGTAAGGTCAAGCCATGCTTCGTCAAGTCCGAAGCTTTCTATTCTGTCTGTATAGTCGCTGTAAATTCGCTTTGTCATAGCGGAAAACCGTTTATAAAGCTCAAAGTGCGGTGGAACGGTGACAAGCTCCGGGCACTTTTGCATCGCCTGCCATATGGCTTCTCCTGTTTTTACATTGTATTTTTTGGCAATTTCATTTTTGGCAAGAATTATTCCGTGTCTGTTTTCGGCATCGCCGCTCACGGCAACGGGCTTGTTTCTGAGCTGCGGATTATAAAGGCACTCAACACTTGCGTAAAAACCGTTGCAGTCGCTGTGAAGAATAACCCTGTCTTTTTTATATTTATTTCTGTCAACCGCATTTTTAATATCCATACCATCATCTCGAACAAATGTTTTATCTTATTATAGAACATCTGTTCTAATGTGTCAACAGGAAATTTTTATATATAAAATATACGCATAATATAAAAACAGTCAAAGCAACATAAAAAACAAAGGCTTATTTACTGTATATTGATTACATAACTGTAATTCTCATTTACAAAAACAATATATTGTGGTAGAATTTACAATGTTATATTATGTAAAAAACAAGACGGAGGTATCGCTATGGAAGCTTACAAAAAGGAATTTATTGAATTTATGGTTGATTGTCAGGTTCTTAAATTCGGTGATTTTGTTACAAAGAGCGGAAGAAAAACACCGTTTTTCGTAAACACGGGATTTTACAGAACAGGCGCACAGCTCAGAAGACTCGGCCAGTATTACGCAGAAGCAATTAACAATAAATTCGGCCTTGGTTTTGATGTGCTTTTCGGACCCGCATACAAAGGCATTCCGCTTTCGGTAGCCGCAACCATTGCAATCAGCGAAAAATACGGCAAGGACATCCGTTACTGCTCAAACAGAAAAGAGATTAAGGATCACGGCGATAAGGGAATTTTGCTCGGAAGCCCGATAAACGACGGTGATAAGGTTGTAATAATTGAGGATGTTACAACTGCGGGAACATCAATAGAAGAAACTCTTCCGATAATCAAAGCTCAGGGTGATGTAAGTCCTATCGGCCTTGTAGTGTCTGTTGACCGTATGGAAAGAGGTAAGGGCGAAAAGAGCGCGCTTAATGAGATAGAAGAAAAATACGGTCTTAAAACAACCGCAATCGTAACGATGGCAGAGGTTGTAGAACACCTTTACAATAAGGAATACAAAGGTAAAGTTGTAATTGACGACAAACTCAAAGCGGCTATTGACGCATATTACGAGCAATACGGAGTAAAATAATAAGCTTGCAGAGGTTTAATATGGCTTCATCAAACGGAAAAGAGCATATAGGACACCGTCAGCGTCTGAAGAAAAAGTTTATAGAAAACGGTCTTGATTTTTTTGAAACTCACGAGGCACTTGAAATGTATCTTTTCTACGCAATTCCGAGAAGAGATACAAATCCTCTTGCACACCGACTTCTTGACAGATACGGCACTATAGCCGGAGTTTGTGACGCTCCGATTGATGAGCTTGAAAAAGATTTCGGCTTATCGGAGTCGGCGGCGGTTTTTCTCAAGCTGTTGCCTCAAATGTCAAGACTGTATAATGAGTCAAAAATGTCTTATGATAATCCTATCGAGCTTGATAAGGTCGGGGATATGTTTATGACCAAGTTTATAGGAAGAACAAATGAAGAAGTTGCGTTAATGCTGGGTGACGCAAAGGGAAAGATGATTTATTTTAATATTGTTGCAAAGGGTTCGCTTAACTCAACCGATTTGCCAGTGAGAAAAATCGTCGATCTCGCGTTGCGTCACAACGCCAAAACGGCGTTTATCGCACACAATCATCCCAGCGGTTCCGCATTGCCGTCTCCGAGCGACCTTGAGGCTACTAAGTTTATAAGAGAAACACTTCTTGCGATAGGAGTAAATTTGATTGACCACTACATAATCACTAATGAAGATTATGTTTCCCTGCGTGACAGTGAGCTCACGGGAAAGATTTTTTACTGTTAAGATTACGATTATAAAATTTTCATTTAATTCGGGCGGTTTTACGCCCGTTAGGTTGATAATATGATGTTTAAAATCCATTCAAAGTACAAACCTACAGGCGATCAGCCGCAGACAATTGAAAAACTTGTTCAAAGCATAAATTCAGGCAACAAAGAGCAGACCTTACTCGGTGTAACGGGCTCAGGCAAAACATTTACAATGGCTAATATAATTGAGCGTGTACAGCGTCCTACTCTTGTGCTTGCACATAATAAAACCCTTGCGGCTCAGCTTTGCAGCGAATTTAAGGAATTTTTCCCCGATAACGCCGTTGAATACTTTGTGTCCTACTATGATTATTATCAGCCCGAAGCATATGTTGCCCAAACCGATACCTATATCGAAAAGGACAGCTCTATTAACGATGAAATAGACAAGCTTCGCCACAGCGCAACTCTTGCGCTGTCAGAACGGCGTGATGTAATTATTGTTGCGTCCGTATCGTGCATATACAGTCTCGGTGATCCTATCGACTACCGAAATATGGTTATTTCTCTTCGTCCCGGAATGGAAAAAAGCAGAGATGATCTCGTTAAAAAGCTCGTTGAGCTTCAATATGAAAGAAATGATGTTAACTTTATACGCAATAAATTCAGAGTCAGGGGAGATGTTGTTGAGATTTTCCCTGCTTCATCAAATGATTCGGTTATAAGGGTTGAATTTTTCGGAGATGAAATTGACAGAATTTCAGAGATAAATCCTCTCACAGGTGAGCTTAAGGCTCTTTTGCGTCATGCGGCTATATATCCTGCGTCTCATTACATCGTGTCTAAGGATAAGATGAATGTCGCACTTGCCGAAATTGAGCGTGAACTTCAGCAGAGGCTTGAATATTTCAGAGAAAACGGCAAGCTTCTCGAAGCTCAAAGACTCGAACAGCGTACTCATTATGATATGGAGATGCTTCAGGAGATAGGATTTTGTACGGGAATTGAAAATTATTCAAGAATTTTATCGGGTAGACCTCCCGGATCATCTCCTTACACACTGCTAAGCTATTTTCCCGACGACTTTTTATTGTTTGTTGACGAGTCACATGTTACGCTTCCTCAGGTTAGAGGAATGTACGCAGGGGATCACGCAAGGAAGAAAAGTCTTGTTGATTACGGTTTCAGATTGCCTTCTGCCTATGATAACAGACCGCTTAATTTTGATGAATTTTACAATAAAATCAATCAGGTCGTTTTTGTCAGCGCAACCCCGGGCGATTTTGAATTGGAAAAATCAAAGGTTGTAGCAGAACAGATTATACGTCCTACCGGACTTCTTGACCCTGAGATATCTGTAAGACCCACAGAAGGGCAGCTCGACGATCTTGTTTCCGAAATCAATATACGCACAGCAAAGAAGCAACGCGTGATTGTGACAACGCTTACAAAAAAGATGGCGGAGGATTTAACCGCTTATCTTGAGGGCGTGGGAATCAAGGTAAGGTATATGCATCACGACATTGACACCGTTGAGCGAATGGAAATTGTGCGTGACCTGCGTTTGGGTGATTTTGATGTGCTTGTGGGCATAAATCTTTTGAGAGAAGGATTAGATATTCCCGAGGTATCGCTTGTTGCCGTGCTTGATGCTGACAAAGAGGGCTTTTTGAGAAGCACTCGTTCGCTCATACAGATAGCGGGACGTGCGGCACGAAACGCTGAGGGAATGGTAATTATGTATGCCGACAGCGTTACGGATTCAATGCGTGTCGCTATCACCGAAACACTCAGGCGCCGTGAAATTCAGCAAAAATACAACGAAGATCACGGAATAATACCAAAGACTATTGTTAAGAAAGTAAACGATATACTTGAGATTTCAACTCATGATGACAGCGAGTTTAAGAATACTAAAAAGCTTACCAAGGCGCAAAAGCAGCAGCTCATTGAAAGTCTTACAAAAGAGATGAAAGCTGCGGCAAGACTTCTTGAGTTTGAGCATGCGGCTTATTTGCGTGATAAAATAAAAAAGCTTCGTGACAATAAATAAAATATTAAGATGTTAATACGAAAAATGATAAAGGAAGAATCAGATGGCAAGGAAGAAAACTAACGAATATGATAACACAAGCATTGTTACTCTAAAGGGTGCGGATCGTGTGCGAAAAAGGCCTGCTGTTATTTTCGGCTCAGACGGAATTGACGGGTGTCAGCAC
>CALYBM010000065.1 GCA_944412525.1 uncultured Ruminococcus sp.
AGCATTGTCTAACTCAAGCCGCCATCTATGTATCATACGATTAAATCTTTTTCCTGTGGTTTCAGCCATTAAGAATCCTCACGTGTATCCATACATATATTATAGCGTATGTTTCAGAAATTTGCAAGTCTATATCTGCCAATAAAGTCTAAATCAATGTAAAAATTATAAAAAAGTATTTTATTCCGGTCCTTAGCTCTTTGTAGACTTATGTAATTTTTTCATTAAATAAGTCGTGTAATCTCTCAAATCAATCCATTTATCTACACGATTTGTATGATTTATGCGATATCAGGTATTTATTATACAAAAAATTACGTTACAATAATTAATGAAAGGCGGGATTAGTTATGTTTAACAGTTTTTATCCACAGTATGACTTAGCGGGGCGAATTCAGCACACAAAGCTTGATCCGGGAATTTCGGACAGAATGCCGGCTGCCCGTATGGGGCGTGTGGAAACTCCGGATACGCCGGATTTTAAACAAGTGTTTTCCGGACTTGTTGAAAATTTTAATACTGAATTAAATGCTCCGGATAACTTGTTGAAAGATGTTATGTCAGGCAGTCAAAACGTTGATATTCACGATGTTATGACCGCTATGGCAAAATCAGAAATAAGTGTTAACGTCGCTACTCAAGCTGTCGGAAAAGTCATACAGGCGTATGACAAAGTTATGCAGATTCAGGTGTAGAATATAAATATCTAAAAATATTAACAGACCTGTGGGGACAAAATGGACTTTCAAAAACTACTTGAAAACAAACCTTTATTATATGGAATTATAGGCGGAATCGTCGCTGTTGTGCTGGCAATTATTCTTGTAATTGCGCTGACAGCGGGTTCTGGCAGTAAAAATCAGGATCAGGGCGGGACTCCTCTGAAAGCTGATGTTGATTTGTTGACCACAGATAATCTTGGTAAGGCTTTAGAAATTCAGGCCTTGCTGGCAAGACAGGGCATTACGGCGCAAAGAAAAGCCGACGGTACAAAATCAGTTTTATACCTGCCAAAAGATAATTGTTCAACTTTAACCTCTAAATGTACCGTGACTGATCGCGACAGAGCGATTATAACTATTGTCAAAAGCGGTATGATGGACAAAAATGTAGGACTTGAAATTTTTGACAAAGGTGATTTTACATCAACAAAAGAAGACAAAAAGATACGTCTATCCCGCGCTATTAATGGTGAACTTGCACGTTTAATCCGTAATATCGGTGGTATAACTGATGCTTCCGTGTTTATTTCTATACCGGAACAAACAATGTTTACCTCAATGCAAAAACCTGTAACCGCAACCGTTCAGGTAATTATTCCGGAAGGTGAAAAGCTGGATCAAATGAAGGTTAAGGCAATTACAAACCTTCTTTTGGGAAGTGTTTCCGGTCTTGAAGGTGAAAATATTGCAATTACAGACACTAACGGCAATGTTTATCACAGTATGATGGATGCGCAGGATGAAATGCTTACACGTCTTGAAGAAAATGATAAATATATGCAGCAAAAAGTCAATCTTCAGCTTGACAGACTTATAGGCAAAGGGAATTATATTGCAACAGTTAGTACTTTTCTTGTTCAGGCTCCTGTTGAAAAATTTAGTATAATTTATGATCCTGAACAAAAAACAGCGGTTAATGAACAGTCATTTACAGAAGGACTTGGCGATAGAACTCAGGATACAAACCGCGGAGTCAATGCAGTTAGTGTATATTTACCAAACGGTTTGCCTGCAAATGGTACTGATTCTACACAAAACAGAAACTATTCGCGTTCCGCAACCGAAACACAATACGGGGTTACTAAAACTCAGGTTAATGAATACATAAAACCCGGGGTTGTAGAAGAAATCTCTATTGCGGTAACTTTAGAAAAGAGTGCCTTGCCGGCAAATACTACGCTTGAAGAGTTAAAGGAATTAATAGCACATGCGGCAAGTCCGAAGGCTGATCCTGAGAATGTATCAATTGCATTTTCAGATGCTACAGACCCGTATCTTGCATCAGACAGACCTGTTAACCTGCCGAAACCTGATGAAACAGGTAATCCGTGGTGGCTTGCGGTTGCTTTATCCGGTGTTGGCTTGATTGTTGTATTCAGAATTATTTCTAACAAAGTTAGAGCAATACAGGAAGAAAATGCGCAGGAAGTTGAAATGTTAAGACAGAGAACGCAGCAGCAGGAACAACAGTTGAGTGATATTAATCAACGTGCAAACCAGTTGACCCAGCGTCAGTCAGAATTGGCTCAAAACTTAATAGAACAGCAGCAGCGTGATGCTCTGCCGGCAAATGCCGACAGGCTTGCGGAAACATTGTCTGATCTCTCGTCTCAAATGTCTGATCAGGATGAGGAAGAAACTGCTGAAAAAATTAAAAGCTGGATTGAACAAGGGTAGAGATTAAGACATTAGGACGCTAAGCGTTTTAATATAGGAAAAGATTAATCAGTGGAACATCCAAATAAAAACTAAAGGGAAAAAATGGCGATAGAAGGATTTGATTACAAGGGTTTTGCCCAGAATTTGACACAACAGGCACTGGAATTAGTGCCGCCGGAATTTAACGATGTCCAGAAACAATATGTTGCTAACACATTGTTAAACTTTTCAACGGTCGCCGGCGAGGCCCTTTATAATGATACGACTTTGAATTTTAATGCTGATACAGCGGTTTTGATAACTCAGATTATTGCAGAATGGTCTTTCCATAAATCTGTGGACTTGATCCGTTCAGGAATCCCGCAGCAGTACTGGGATCCTATAATGCAAAAAATTGCTTTTACAATCTTTGAGGTTGCCAAGCAGGCATTTAAACAGAATCTGCCGCAGGATCAGATATTGCAACTGATAGAACACCACGTAAGAAAAACTTATGTAGATGCTATTGGAGAGTTACAGCAAAAAAATCTTATAACAGAAGAATTGCGCGATCGTGCTTCAAAAATGTCAAATATAGACGATATGATGCAGCAAGCCGCCGCACAAGAGCAAGCGGCGCAACAGCAGGCAGCCCAGCAGCAAGCCGGAGGTGCCCCTGTTCAGGGAGGCGTGCCGCAGCCTGTTCAGGGCGGTGTTCCGCAACAGCAAAATCAGGCTCAGCCTAAAATATTTAAACTTGCTACTCTGGCAATGCTTTTCCAACGCATGAAAGAAGAAAAAGTTCAGACAATTCTTAATAAGTTTGAGCCGGATGACGCTACATCTGTAATCCGGTTTATGGAAATGGATGATTTAAATAAGCAGGTTGATCCGCGTATCGCAATGCGCTGTCTGCAAGAAATAAAAATGAACATGCCGCAGGCAAAGGATGTTACGCCAAGCAAATTGATACAGCGTATACAAAATATTTCGCAATATGTAGACAGAGCACAGATGGAACAGATTCTTAAACTTGAACGTCAGAGGGTAAAACGCTTTGTATTCAACGCTTTAGAAGGTGAATTTTATGAAATTGCACCGAGAATTGGTAACATTATTGCCTCACATATAGAGGATAGTGTATAATATAATTAGTCATGATTATAAAGAAAAAAGTAAATAAACAACCGGACGTAACAGAAGAAGTTAAAATTGAAGAAATGCCGGCTTCTGAGGCCGAGGCTCCTGCTGAAGAAGCAGAGGAAAAACCGGTAGTAGAAACCGCAGAAGAAATTGACTTGTTCGATCTTGACAATATTGACTTCAAACAGCGTCAGGAGCGCCGGAAAGGCGACCGCAGAAGAGGTTTCAGAAGAATAGATGACAGAAACCTTATTTCGCGTGCAAGAGAAGAAGCGGAAACGATAAAAGAATCGGCGTCAAAAGAAGGATATGAAGCGGGGTTAAATCAGGCAAAAGCAGATCTGGATAATTTCCGCGAAACTCTCGGCGCATTTTTATCCGCAAAGCAGGAAGTGTTTGAATATATCGCTCCTGAATTGCTTGCAATAAGTGTTGATATAGCAAAAAAAATTATTAAAAAAGAAATACAGCAAGACCCGACAATAATATTAGAAAATATTGTAGATCTGCTAAAAAGCTTATCAAAAGAAGAAACAAAGGTAACATTGCGTGTAAATCCGGAGCAGGCAATGCTTGTAAAACAAAAAATTCCGGAAATAGTGGAGTTAGCAGGTTCAGAAGCTAAGGTTAATATAATATCTGATGAAAATGTAACATTTGGCGGCTGCATGGTAACAACAACAAACGGAATAATTGATGCAACAATTGAAACTCAGATGTCAATAATTAGTGAGGCGTTGAAGGAATTGTAATGGCACAGGCACAAAGCGCAGGAAATCCATTAAGTGAAATATTTATGGCAGTATTCGTACTGTTCCTCATCGTAATCCTGTTGGTAGAATTACCGAACTGGATTATTAACGTGTGTATCTGTCTTAATATTACACTCGGAATAGTCCTTTTGATGTTTGCCCTGTATGTCCAGAAAACTCTGGAACTGTCGTCATTCCCTTCAATTATTTTGATAGGTACTATGTTTCGATTGTGTCTTTCAATTGCATCCACAAGACTTATTCTTGCAAAGGGCGAAGCCGGAGAAGTTATCCACGCGTTCGGGACATTCGTAACCGGCGGTAACATGATTGTCGGCGGTGTAATCTTCCTTATTATTACTGTTGTACAGTTCATGGTTATCACAAAAGGTGCCGAACGTATCGCCGAAGTTGCAGCCAGATTTGCATTGGACGCTATGCCCGGTAAACAAATGACGATTGACGCGGATTTCAACGCCGGTTTGATCTCACCGGAAGAGGCAACTAAAAAGCGTGAGGATTTACAAAGAGAATCAAACCTGTTCGGTAGTATGGACGGTGCGATGAAGTTCGTAAAAGGTGATACTATTGCGGGTATTATCATCGTAATTATTAACATTGTCGGCGGCTTGTGTATCGGATGTCTGCTGAACGGTATGCCGGCGGCCGATGCGGTTTCAAAATATACTATCTTGACGATTGGTGACGGTTTGGCAGCACAGGTGCCTTCATTGTTGATGTCAATCGCGGCCGGTGTATTTATGACCCGTTCGTCAGCCGCAAGCGCAACACTGGGTGCTGATGTCGCCGGACAAATTATGAGTAAGCCGCATGCATTGTTCTTTGCTGCTGCATTCTTGATGCTTCTTGCCATTACAGGCCCTGTTACCGGTTTACCTTGGCTTCCGTTTACATTGTTCGCAATCGGTCTTGGCATTGCCGGCTTCTCTGTATTGATTAATGCAGACGTTCAATCACAATTGGGACAGTTGGAAAATGTTCGTCAAAGTATGCAGGATCTTGTTAACCCGAACAGAATGTATGAACGTTTGGGCGTTGATACATTAAGCTTGCAGGTAGGGTCTAATCTTCTTGTTATTGCCGATCCGGATCAGGAAGGCCAATTGCTTGCTAAAATAGCAGCTTTACGTCAAAGAGTTACAGATGAACTGGGGTATATTATTCCTAACATAAGAATTATGGATTCATCAGCGCTCGATGCTAATGAATATATGATATCTATTCGTGGTAATACCGTTGCTACCGGTTATGTTTATCCGGGTAAATTCATGGTAATTGCTGATCAGTGGGATTCTACGCGCCGAGAAGTTCCGGATGATGCCATTATCGGTATTGATCCGACTTATCAAACTCAGGCTTACTGGATTTCTCCGGACGATGCCAAAGTCGCACGTTCTGTTACTGCTGTTGACGCTACAGACGTAATCGTTACACACTTGCAAGAATGCGTAAGAAAACACGTTGATGAAGTCATGACTAAAACCGATGTCTTGAAGTTGATGGAACTTGTCAGATCTCAAGACCCGACACTCGTCAATGACCTTGTTCCGACTATTATTTCAACAAGTGACTTGAGAAAGATTTTTGTTAACCTGATCCGTGAAAAAGTTTCCATTAAAGATATTATCTTTGTGTTTGAAAGACTTTGCGATTATGCAAGATTTTCCAAAGAGCCGGATATTTTGTCAGAACGTTTGCGTGCGGCATTAGGCCGTCAGATTTGTTTGTCTAATGTTCAGGAGGACAAGGTGCTGTATGCATTGACACTTTCACCTGAATGGGAAAAAACTCTTGATGACAGCTGCCAGAGAACAGAGTTAGGAACAATGTTTTTGCTGAATCCTATGCAGGTTCAGGAACTTATTGAGAGTGCGGCAACAACTCTGATGCGTGCACATCAGGCATGCGGTCAGCAGCCGGTAATATTGTGCTCTCCGAGAATCCGACTCCCGTTGTATCAGCTTCTGGAGCGCCATATCCCGACAATTGTTGTAATCTCTTATTCGGAATTGATTACAGATATTAAGGTTGAGGCGGTTGATACAATCGGTGAAGCCTATGCAATGGAGTAGATAAATGATTAAACGAGTCGTGTTGTTTATTATAGGGATTTACCAGAAAATATCAAAGTATACACCGGCAGTGTGCAGATTTACTCCGACCTGTTCTGAATATACAAGGCAGGCAATAGAGAAATACGGAGTGCTAAAAGGCGGCTGGCTGGGTGTAAAACGGATTTGTAAATGCCACCCGTTGCACGAAGGCGGTTACGATCCCGTGCCTTAGAAATTGAACACAGGTGGCCGAAGGTGGACAGACACAATCTGGCGGACGAAGTCCGGCAGGCTAGCCTGGCAGACACAGTCTGGTGGACACAGTCCACTTTTATACACTGGCTGCCCGTTAAAGGCAGACAGGTCTGCTCTTACACACTAGACACCCGCTAAAGGCACACGAAGTGTGCTCCTACATACTGGACACCCGCAAAAGGCAGACACAGTCTGCTCTTATACACTAGCCCACGCAAAAGTTACGGGCATCCAGTATGTAAAAGTGGACTGAGTCCACTTTAAAGAAACTTCTATTTAAAGATTAAATAGACAAAAATATGAGATTAATTAAATAACTTTGAACATTTTTCTTGAATGTCTAATGCAATATCTTTTGCAAATTTTTCCTTGAGTCCTATATTTTTTGCAACAGCTAGAATATCATCTAAAGTCGGATTTTTACCTTCTCCATTAATTGTTGTTGCGTGCTCTCCATTAAATGAAAAGCTGTAAGTTAAATCATACGCAGGAGATAAATGCCATTCTTTTTTTGTATCATCAAAAAGAAAAGAAAAATTCTTTGAATGGTCATCTCGATTGTGTGCAAACACATTAAAGCACATTAATCTAAACATTTGTTCAACATCCTGATAATTTCTTGTTAATTCAAGTGTTAGCTTCATCAATATATTGTAATCAAGATTAGGAAGCCTGTGACTTGTTTCTAACAGTCCGCTGACTGATACCATATGAACTTTTTTACCATTTTTACGGTCAAATCTTTTTATCCCAAAATATCCTGAACAAATTTTAGATGGAAAAAGCCTTGTTTCTGTCATATTTATTTCGCAATCTTTTGCACATAAGGAATATTGATATTCTTTTTCGCCAATATTTTTAGGATCAGATGATGACGGAAACTTAATAATCCAATCTTCATTATCAATAGATATCAAAATCTTTGGTCTTGCACCACCAGATGAGCCTCCTAATTTAAAAAGTTCATCCAAATTTTCTGAATTTTGCGATTCTAATATCTTTGAACATTCTTGAGCAAGAATGTCATAATCAGAAATATTATTTTCTGATTCAAACTTATGCTCAGGCTTGTAAGTCAAAGCCCCCATACCACTTTCTTGCACAACAGCAAGTCTATTGAGGTTATCTATTTCATTAGGATTAATTTTATTTTTCAAAAACAATCTGTCAACAAGTAGCCTCCCCCAACCATCAGGCAAACTGTCGTTAAAAACTCCAAATAAACCGCCAAATGGGTCATATTTTGGAATAAAAACTTTCTTGATGAGAGGCAAACTAAAAGGTGAAATGCTAAACCCGTTATTTAACCAATCTAAATCATATTCAAAAGCAACAACTCTATCTGGAGTTTTAGCCAGAGTGCCTACTAAAATATCATTATAAAAAACTTTTAAATATTTATAGTTATCCATTTATAACCTCATCAATTGAGTTGTAGTTTTTCTGCGTGAATATATTTTCTAAATCTTGCTCTAAATTAAGAGCAATTAGGATTTTTATAAAAGAATTCAAAGAAATTTCATACTTGGACTCAAACCTTTTAATGGAGCCAAGACTAACACCTGATTTAGACGCAAGTTGAGCCTGAGAAATTTTAAGCTTTTTTCTATGTTGCTTAATTTTCTCAACCAATTCTTTTGCAATATCATTAGGAGTTTTGGGATTAAATAAAAAACCATTCATAGATAATATATTATACTATCTTCGTCAAAAAGTCAATATTTAGATAATATATTATCTAGTATTTTAATGAAGTAAATAATACAACAAAATGAAGTTGTGTTGTATTTTGGGGGTAAATGTATAGAGGTAGGATAAAATAGATTTTTGCAGGTGGTAGTTTTTGAATGCTATTTAAACGATATTTAAACACTGTTTAAATAATGAGGATGCGGAAAAATCGATAAATTGACAAATTTTTGAGATTTTTCAAATCCGACCTTAGGTGTGTGAGCATCAGGTCGTGTGCGGGATAGCACACAACCTGATGCGAAACCGTTCCCCGCAGTTTGCGAGAAAAATGTCAATTTTTCCGCAAACTCAAGTGTTTAATTTTTGTGTCATTCGACTTTACTTTTTATAGGAAAGAAGCAATCATTGTTTTTGATTAAGCGAGTTTAAAAATGAATGTAGTACAACCTATAAAAAAACTAGAAGATATCCAAAAGATTAAAAAATATTTGACTAAAAAGCCAAGAGATGCACTGCTTTTTAGTTTCGGTATAAATACGGGACTCAGAATATCTGATATATTATCGCTTGATATTGGGGATGCAAAAGGCAGAGATTATATTGAAATTAGAGAGAAAAAGACGAATAAGTATAAGAAATTTCCACTTAATAGGTTTTTAAAGGAGGAGATTGATTTATTTGTAGAAGGATTGCCGAGTGAGCAACCGCTTTTTTATACTCAAAAACATTGCAGGTTGGATAGAGCACAGGCGTATAGAATTTTGAATAAGGCAGCACAAGCCGTTGGGGTAAAAGAGAGAATCGGAACTCATACGCTGAGAAAGACCTTTGGGTATCATCATTATAAAAAATATAATGATATCGTGCTCCTGCAAAAAATCTTTAACCACTCCTCACCATCAGTAACACTCCGCTACATCGGCATCGAACAAGACACGATCGATGAAAGCTATATGAATTTTTATTTGTAAAGTGAATTATCAATTAGTTAACATATTGGCAATGCTGGTAAAATAATGTTTTCTGAAAAAAACATTATTTCTTTACCTCGTTTATTTTTCCCTTCAGCAGCAGAATAAGAGATGTTAAATTCTCTTATATTTTGCGGTTTTACAAATTTATATAAATCTACAATTTCAGGAATGTTATCATAACTAACGATCCATTTCCCTTTTAATTTACTTATATGCTGAGCTATTTGTGCATGATCTTTCTCTTTGTAATGATTAGTATAAAGCTGATCACCTTTGTCAAAATATGGAGGATCTAGATATAATAAACACTTTCTAAATATTTGTTTATGCTTTTCTAAAAGCTCCAAAGTGTCTTCGTTGTATACCTTGATATTATTTTTATGTAAGGCAATTCGCTCTATTCTTTGTATTAAATCTTTTTTATTAAAACGGGCATCAATCTTCCATTTGCCAGTTTGTTTAATTCCGCCAATTGGTCCACCTTTTATGACTCCAGAAAAATTACATCTATTTAAATAGAATGTCGCAAAGCCAACTTCTAATTTTGTATGTTTTTCTTGATTTATATATATATCTTTTTGTTTTCTCCAGGTTGAAATATCAAGCGGGGTTTCCTCTATTTTATTTATGAATTGTTTTGTATCATTTAATATCGATAACCATAAGCAATATATTCCATAGTCCTTGTCATTTATCCAAACCTTTTTAACATACCCCTCTATTAGTAAAGTTAAAGCAATTTCGGCCCCACCTGCATATGGCTCAATATATACAGGAAGCTCGTCAAAGTTTTCTTTGACAAATTGCTTCATAAATTTGGCGATTTTACCTTTTCCTCCAGGATATCTTAAAGGAGAGTATCTCATACATATACCTCCTCTGTATTCCATATTATAGTAAATAATTTTGAAAAATTATCCCAAGTTGTTTTTAAATAATTGTATACTGAAACACAATTGCGTTTTAGTATATACATAAAAAGAACATAAATATTACCAAATCTTATTTTATCATTATTTATGTATCTAAATAATGTATTATATTTATTAAATTTATTAGTTATATAAATTTTTGTCATACTATAATTTTATCCCATAAAAATATACAATTTTAAATATTATGTGTCTTTTTATGTTGCATGGTTATAGATCATTTAACTTTGGTAGTCCTAACCTTGTATTAACTTCATTTAAACAAATTAAAAAATCTCTTTTGAATTGTTCTTTTAATTTGATATCTAAATCTTTGCAGTATTGTGTTATACATTGTTTAAAAATAGATTTATTGTTATTTGCCCAAATTTTACAATTACTAATATCAACACATTTAATTGTTTCAATTTCTGCTGGGATAATTCTACAGTCATGTATTAGTTCGTTTTTAATTGCTTCCTGCATTTTATTAATTTTAGTAAAAATTTCATGTTTAGGAGGTAGTGTTAATAAGTACAATAAAATCCTACGTTCTATTGCATATAATTCTTTATCTGGCAGTATAGCGTATAAAGTATGATTTTTTATTTTTTTTACTTCTTCTTTAGTTGTATCTCCATCGAAAACAACAAAAGAATTTGTTTTTTCTAATATTGATGGAAAATTTTTACATAGCGACTTCAATTGATTTTTATCTGTCCCTGTGTTTGTTTGATCATTATTTAAATTATGTTCAATTTTTACATATTTTAATAAATTACGCCCTAATAGGCTTCGTATAAGATGTTTAGCCATTTCATCTTCACAATATATAGTAGCTTTGTGTCTTTGAGAAATTTCTTCAGGAGAAGATAACGTTAGCTCCTTGTATGCCAATGAGTACTCAGGATTTGATATAATTTTGTAATTTTTGTCTCCTGTTGTTTGTGAAAAGCTGATAAAATCAATTACAATATTGCCATTATCAAGATCACATTTATTTTTTAAGTATAAAGTCTGTATTATATGCAAAGAATGTGTTGTAAGAATAACTTGAACACCATTGTCTTTAGCCCATTTGTATAAATAATTAATCATATTTACTTGAGCTGAAGGGTGTAAACTTGCTTCAATTTCATCAATACACAATATCCCATTATTTCCAGCACGTTCAAAAGCCACTAATTTATTAAAAATTGAACCTATATTGTCTTCTCCTGAGGAAATAGAATTAAAATCATATGTTGCTTTTTCGCCGGTAGGACCAAAGGTTTTCTTTTTCTTATCATCAGATACCGCTAAAAACTCCCCGTGATTTGTGGATACAAAAACATATGCATAAAATTTTATAAGTTCTTGTTGTTCTTCATTTGTTAACGTAATATATTCTTTTTCATTTGCACTAGTTTCAACTATTGGATTTAAACGCCCTAAATTATGAAATGATGTGTTAAAAATAAAATTGCCATCACCTTTACCATGACCAGAAACAACGATCCTATGCCTATCACCAACCACATCAATTTTTACAGTTTCTTTTATTTTTTCGTTTTTAGTTGAAGTAAAGCAAACATTATAACTATATTCATCATCATATTTTTTGGATAATTTAAATACATCGCTTAATTTTGTTTTCAATGGAGCACCAAAAGCGTCTTTTGTGTTATTAGAAAAAGGATGTGCAATCAGTCCCATTAATGTTGTTTTCATTGTCCCATTTTTACCGGATATAATTGTTAAGTGTTTACCTAATTTCAGTTCTCTACCAGATAAGCTTCTAAATTTTTTAATTTCAATTTTATCAATACTTGCAATTGGAATATCTTTATTATTTTCATAGCCATAAAACGCACAATTGTGATATTCTTGAGTATTATTTTCAATTATATTAATATCTTCTGGCATTGAACACTCCCATGTTACATTAATAACTCCTTTTTTATTGTAACACAAACCAAAACTTGAACTTTCTTTTTGCAGGTTTTCTGCCTGGTATTAGAGAAGCTATTTTGTATAACACAGTTTTGCTATACCATACAAGAATTAATTTAGCATTTTCATGGTATGATTTTAGTAGCAAGGAATGGCAATAGGAGTGGACATGAATAACGAGCAATTTAATAAAATAGTTAGTTTCATATGGGGTATTGCGGATGAAATATTAAGAGATGTACTTGTCAGAGGTAAATATAGAGATGTTATACTACCAATGGTCGTTATTCGAAGGCTGGATGCAGTATTGGAACCTACAAAAGAAAAAGTCATTAAAACTAAGAAAAAGCTTGACGAGCAGGGGTTTACAAATCAAGAAGCTTTTTTATGTGAAGCTGCGGGACAAGCTTTTTATAACGATTCACCATTCCTTTTAAGAGATTTAACTTCAAGACCTAC
>CALYBM010000066.1 GCA_944412525.1 uncultured Ruminococcus sp.
ACCGAACACAGAAGTTAAGCTCAGTGGTGCCGAAAATACTTGGCTGGTGACGGCCTGGGAAAATAGGGAGATGCCAACACAAAGCAATACACCCATAAGGGTGTTTTGCTCTATATTCCTCCATAGCGCAGTCGGGAGAGCGCATGACGGTTAATCATGATGTCACTGGTTCGAGCCCAGTTGGGGGAGCCAAACAAGGCTCATAGAAAAACTATGAGCCTTGTTTTTTTATACATCTTTTCTGTTTTGCTTGCTCTCTTTTGTTTTACCCAAATAAAAATTTGCTTATCGCTGCTCTTTTTCAATAGTTGTGTAAAACATATAAAAATAAACAAAGATAGCAAGCAATAGCAAATCAAGCTGTAGCCTTTTTTGGTTTTGTGAGAAAAAATATTTTTTATCGAAACTTAAAAATTTGAAAAAAGCCAGCTCATTTAAAAGCTAAACAGCGGTGCTTAAAAAGTGCGGCACCGCTGTTTAATACACAAATTAAAATATTGGCAATATGTGTTGTTTATTGTAAAGGCAAAGTAATAATAAAAACTGAACCCTTTTGTTCATTAGGGTGATATTTTACAGTTCCGTTATGTTGTTCTACAATACTTTTCACAATAGCTAATCCCAAGCCTGCACCACCAACTTTTTTTGTTCTTTGTTTGTTTTCTCGGTAGAAAGGTTCAAAGATATGTGCCTGAGCATCGGGGGAGATACCGATTCCCGTATCAGATACGGTAATTGTAAGTTCGTTATTTGTATTTTTTGTGTCAATACGTACTTCACCATTTTCTGTATTATATTTAATTGCATTTTGAATAAGATTTGAAACAGCGTGTTTAAGCATTTCATAGTTTCCTTTTATACTGCAGTCAATGCTTTCATATGTAACCTTTATGCCTTTTTCATTGGCAAATCGCTCTTGTTCGTTCACTACCTCATCAATCAATTTCGAGGCACTGAATACTTCTTCCGTTTCGTAATCTCCCATAGCAAACAAAGCAAAAAGGTCATCAACAAAAACTGCCATTTTGTCTGAAAGACTTTTAACAATCGAAAGTGTGCTTGAATATTCCGCTTTGGTCGGAGATTGGGACAGATTTAAGACATCTATATTTGTACGTATAACAGATAGCGGAGTTTTAAGCTCATGTGCCGCAGCGGCTGAAAATTCCTTTTCTCTCTCAAATGCAGTTTCAATGCGTTCAAGCATCTGATTAAAAGAGCGTGATATTGAGTCAAGCTCCTTAATATCCGAAAAATCCTCAACCCTTTTAGATAAATCGCTTTCATCTATACTTGATATATGATTTTTCAATAATTTCAGTGGTTTAAGAGATATTCCTACGACAAAGTAAATCAAAAAAGCTCCCACAATCAGTATCACAACAACAGCAACAAGCGGTTTTGTGTAAAACTGTACAATGTTTTGAGGACTGTTATCATCTATCTGTACAAGAACTTCTGAGTTTTCGTCGGGATAATAATTATCTTCAAAATCAGCTGAATTCGTCTGAGGATCTGAAATTATTTCATCTGTGTCGTATCCTGTTTTACCGCTTTCCTCGGCTTGACCATACATATCAATTATCTGACTGCCTGTAACCGAATCAATTTGCTCAACGACCCAGACCTCGGAATTAATAAGTGTAAAAGCAGTAATTAATATGCAAATTAGTGCCATTACAAGCCATGTAATCAGCGTAATTCGCATATGCAAAGAGAGTTTTAAGTGTTTTTTTCTTTTCATTTAATGCCTACTCCTTTTCAATCATATATCCAAATCCGCGGACCGTTTTAATCACTTCTTTCCCACATAGCTTAAGAAGTTTTTTTCTTATATTGCTGATATGTACTTTTACAGAAACACTGAATAAATCCACATCACTTTTCCATACATGATCGATCAGTTCTTCGGAACTAACAACCTTTCCGCAATTTTTAACTAAATATTCAAGAATAGCATACTCTTTTGGGGGAAAATTAATCACCGTTTCGTTTACGGTGATTTTTTTATTTTTTGTATTAATTACAATTCCCTGTACAGAGAGTGTTGTATCCTTTTGAGCATACTCACGCCTTGCAAGACTGCGTATTCTTGCTTCAAGCTCCAAAAAATCAAACGGCTTTGACATATAATCATTTGCACCGGTATCAAGACCCAATACCTTGTCAGATACCGACGAACGAGCGGAAAGAATAATAACCTTTTGATTTTCGTTTCTGCTGCGTATCTCTTCTAACACTTCAAGTCCGTCTTTTTTAGGTAGATTCAAATCAAGAACAATGACATCATATACATTTGTTTCGGCAAGATAAGAAGCTGTTATTCCGTCACAGGCAGTATCGACAGTATAGCCTTTTTTAATAAATCCTCTTTTAAGAGCAGATAACATTTCTGCCTCATCTTCAACAATCAAAATTTTCAAGAAAACACCTTCTTATAACAAAGCAATACTATGAAACACACTCAATCAAGGCTATTATATCACGCTATAAAACGCTTTTCAACAAATTACCCCTTTTGCTGCCGTAAATGTTAGTGTAAAAAAACTGGCAATAATGCACAAAAAACTTTAAATAAGTTTTATAACTTAAATTTATAAATTAACCTTATCTTAATCTTTGATTTGATATATTTAGTTCGGTGTAACTAATATAATAAAAAATTATATTTGATAGCAGAATATTAAAAAATGATGAGGTTAAAAATTTTATAGTTCATGTAAACTGTATACAAGTACCAATACTGTGTTTTCTATTAAGTTTGTTGTTTTCATTAGATATAACCTCAAAGTAAAGGGGGTAATAAGCTTATTTATTTTTTGTGACTAACCATTAAATTAAAATCTGGGGGAGATGATAAAAAGATATAAAAAAAATAAAGATTTAGTGTTTTGAAATTATTTAGGAGTTAAGAAAATGAAACATAAAATTAAATGTAATACGCAAAAATTTTTATGTACTGTTTTAGCAATTTGCTTGTTGTTTACAGGTCTTATTACAGGAGTAAGCTCAATTAAGGTTAATGCAACCGGTAACTACGGACTCGCAAGCAACATACAAGATGGTGTAATTTTACACTGCTTTGACTGGAGATATAATGATATTAAAGCGGAACTTCCAAACATTGCGGCCGCAGGTTTTACTACAGTTCAGACATCGCCTGCACAGCCATCTGCGAATTGCGGAACATGGTATTGGCTATATCAGCCATTAGGATTTTATGTAGGTTCAAACCCTCTGGGAACAAAGGATGATCTACAGTCTCTTTGTCAGGAAGCTGACAAATATGGTATTAAGGTAGTTGTTGATGTTGTAGCAAACCACCTTGCAGGCGACCATTCCAATATTCAGGGAGATCTTAAAGATTCACAGTACTGGCATACTTACGGAACTGTTAGCAACTGGGCGGACCGCTATCAGGTAACTCATGGTGAGATTGGTATGCCTGATCTTAATAGTGAGCATGGCTACATACAAAATGTTGTTAGTAATTATATTAATGAACTTAAGAATATCGGTGTTGACGGAATCAGGTGGGATGCCGCAAAGCACATTGGACTTCCAAGCGAAGGCTGCAATTTTTGGCCGTCGGTAACAAGTCAGGGATTATATCACTACGGTGAGATTCTTGTCGGACCGGATGATCGTGGCTCTGGTAATGAAGGATTGATGAAAGAATACACAAATTATATGACAGTTACTGACAGTACTTACGGCAAAATTCTTCGTGATTCATTTTCTTCAGGTACTGCCCCAACTTCATTCGGAAATTGGTCTGCACGTGGTATATCGAACAACAAGCTTATTTATTGGGGTGAAAGCCACGATACATGGTCTAACAATCAGGATTGGGGATATTCAAATGGTATGAGTCAGAATGTAATTGATCGTGCATATGCTGTTGCAGCGAGCCGTAATTCCATAACAGCTTTATACTTCTCACGTCCCTATTCTTCTAATAAAGAAAGTATTCAAGCAGGACAGAAGGGCAGTACTCATTTCACGAGCCCTGAGATTGCAGCGGTAAACCATTTCCACAATGCAATGATCGGTCAACCTGACTACTACACTACCGGAAGCAATTGTTCTGTTATTTGTCGACAAGGCGGTGCGGTAATTGTAGCAGGTAGCGGCGGTAACTTTAATGTTACAGTGCCAAATGGCGGTAGTACCACAAAACCCGGCACATATAAAGACGAAATCACAGGCGAAACATGGACTGTTACATCAAGCACGATCTCCGGTAAAATTGGATCATCGGGTATAGCTGTAATTTACGACGGAAGTTCTTCCGGTTCAATTTCAAATCCGGGCTCTTCAAGTCAGCAGGGCACAGAGACTACCGGCACAGTTTATTACAAGAACACAAATAACTGGAGCAATGTTTACGCTTACTATTGGAGTGACAGTAACACAAAAATGACTACGTGGCCCGGTGTTCCTATGACAAGTGTGGGAGACAATACATACAGCAT
>CALYBM010000067.1 GCA_944412525.1 uncultured Ruminococcus sp.
GTTAAGTGCGCAACAATAACTCCGAATGCCGCAAGAATGGACGAGTACAATTTAAAGCAGATGTGGAAATCTCCGAACGGAACTATCCGTGCTATCCTTGACGGTACCGTTTTCAGAAGCCCGATTCTTGTAAAGGGAATCACTCCTTACATTCCTACCTGGAAAAAACCGATCTGCATTGCCCGTCACGCATACGGAGATGTTTATAAAAACACGGAAATGCGTGTTAATGCGGGAAGCAAGGCTGAGCTTTGCGTTACAAAGCCCGACGGTACTGAAGAAAGAAGCCTTATCTTTGATTTTAAGACTGACGGCGTTATTCAGGGTATGCATAACATTGACAAGAGTATATCCTCCTTTGCCCGTTCATGCTTTAACTACGCTCTTGATCAAAAAATTGATGTATGGTTTGCGACTAAAGATACAATCAGCAAAATATATGACCACAGATTTAAGGATATTTTTGCTGAAATATTTGAAAATGAATATAAGGACAAATTCGCAGAAGCAGGAATTGAGTATTTTTATACTCTGATTGATGACGCGGTTGCCCGTGTAATCCGCAGCGAAGGCGGCTATATGTGGGCTTGCAAAAACTACGACGGTGATGTAATGAGCGATATGATAGCAACTGCTTTCGGCTCACTTGCAATGATGACAAGCGTGCTTGTATCACCCAACGGTACATATGAATACGAGGCCGCACACGGAACGGTTCAGCGTCATTATTATAAGTATTTAAAAGGAGAGGAAACCTCTACAAACTCCGTCGCTACACTGTTTGCATGGACAGGTGCTTTAAGAAAACGCGGCGAGCTTGATAAGCTTCCCGAGCTTATGAACTTTGCCGATAAGCTTGAAGCTGCAACAATAAAAACTATTGAGGACGGAATTATGACGGGTGACCTTTATGCGATTTCAACTCTTGAAAACAAGACAAAGGTTAATACCGAAGATTTCCTCAAGGCAATAAACGAGCGTCTTGCAGCCTCACTTTAATTGCTTATATTTAATTAAAGGAGCACAGTGAGCAATGTCTAAAAGTGACAGTATTTCAATGTCGGTTATCAGGCGTCTGCCGAGATATTACCGCTTTTTATCAGAGCTTAACGAACAAAATGTTGACAGAATTTCATCGACAAAGCTTGCGCAGATTATGAATGTCACCGCATCACAGGTAAGACAGGATTTAAACTGTTTCGGCGGCTTCGGTCAGCAGGGATACGGCTACAGCGTAAGTCAGCTAAAGGATGAAATCAAGAATATTTTGGGTCTTAACAACGATTATAAAGCAATTCTGATAGGTGCGGGAAATCTCGGAAAAGCTGTTGCTATGCATATGAACTTTGAAAAGCTTGGTTTTGAACTGATAGCCTGTTTTGATAACAATGAAAACAAGGTTGGTCAGAAGCTTAATAATCTTGTAGTTAAAAATGAATCTGACCTTGAGGAGTTTTGTAAACACAATCATGTAGATACCGCATTTTTATGCATTCCGCGGATTTGTGTTGAAAATATTCTTGATAAGCTATATGCACTCGGCATTAAAAACTACTGGAATTTCAGTCACTATGATATAAATGCCAGATACAGCGACACCTTGGTTGAAAATGTACATTTGAGCGACAACCTTATGACGCTTTGCTACCGAATGAACAACAGTAAATAACATACAAAATCTAAAAGAGCATACCTGCAATTATAATAGCAACAGATTTCTGTCGTTTAAAAATTGCGATATGCTCTTTTTATTTAGTTTACTTCTTTTTCTGACAGTTGTTAAAACATTTTTTATCAAACGAGGGATTGAAAGCGTAGTAGTTTTTGGAATCAAGCTTATCTGTCATTAATCTTAAATTTTCACCGAAACGCTGATAATGAACTACCTCTCGTTCACGCAAAAATCTTATTGCGTCCTTTACATCGTAGTCGTCGCAAAAACGCAGAATATTATCGTAGGTTGAGCGTGCTTTTTGTTCTGCCGCCATATTTTCGTGCAGATCTGTTATCGGATCGCCCTTTACCTGCAGAGCACCTGCAGAAAACGGTACGCCTGATGCGGATTGAGGATAAATACCCGTAGTATGATCTACGAAATAGTCCTCAAAACCTGCTTTTTTTATTTCTTCTTCAGACAATCCTCTTGTGAGCTGATAAACGATAGCACCTATCATCTCAAGATGTCCGAGTTCTTCGGTACCTATATCGGTAAGCGTTCCCTTTAGCTCGGGCAGCGGCATTGAAAATCTTTGGCTTAAATATCTTAAAGATGCACCCAGCTCACCGTCCGGACCGCCATACACCGAAATGTTATAGTGTTAAATATAAAAAAGCAGTTCAATACTTGTGCTTGCCCTGTCAAAAATTATTTTTTGGGTGAAACTTCGCAAAATTTCATTTTTTTCTTTTTCACCTAAATCATCACGACGAAGCAGTATTGAAATGCTTTTATTTTTTTCTATCGGATTTTTTCTTTCTACAATATTTTGCGGTTTACAAAAGCTGTCGTTAAGTATGCTTATTTTCTCGATTATAGCGCGTTTGCTTTCTTTGTACTCTTGCAGAGTGTAAACTCCGTCTTCGTATGCGTCTTTGATTCTGCAAAGCTTTTGTTGTTCTTTTGCTATAAGTAAATTTATATCTAAATTATTTTCACATTGACATTTGCTTTGACTTTTAAATTTCAAATTAAAAATACCATTTTTGAAAGTTTTTTCAATAGAAGTTATAACCATATCATTTATTTTTTTCAGCAATATAGAGTGAGAAATATTGCACTTCCCGTGAATATAGTTGACGCATTGTAAAGATACACCTTTTACCGCCATAGTAAGGCTTGCGCCGCAGGTTGAGCATTTTACAAGACCGTGAAGCATATATTCTTCGCTGACAGATGAATGTATATGAGGAATATGCTTTTTACTGTTTATCTCAAAAAGTTTTTGAACATTGTAAAATGTTTCCTTGTCGATAATCGGCTCGTGCCTGCCGTCAACAATCATAATATCTGGGTCATCGTAATTTCTCTGAGTTTTGCGTTTGGGGTTCCAGCGAATTTTGCCGATATAAACCGGATTACGCAAAATATATTCGACCGTTCTGTTTTCCCATAGATTTCCCCGTGTTGTTTTAACTTTTAATTTGTTAAGGTCTCCTGCAATTTTAGCAACAGGAACGCCCTTGAGGTAGTCTGAAAAAATTTTTTTGACAAAACAGGCGGTATCGGGATTTATAACATACTCTTTGTTTTTAATTTGATAACCGAATGCGGGTATTGAAACTGCTCCTCCCCTTTCAACCTTTTCCGTCATACCGCGCTTTACCTCGCCCGATAATCTTATCGAGTAATATTCGTCGGACCATTCGATTATCCGTTCTATAAGCTTTCCGAAAGGACCGTCAATCATAGGTTCGGAAACGCTTATAACCTCGATTCCGTTTTTTCTGAGCATAGATTTATAAAAAATGCTTTCTTCCTGATTTCTCGCAAATCGGGAGAATTTCCAAAGCAGTACGGCTGAAAACGGAGAAGGCTTTTGTTTTGCCGCCGCAATCATCAAATTAAATTGAGGGCGTTTGTCGGCATATCTTCCCGAGATACCGTCGTCCCTGAAAACAAATTGCTTCGGAACAATATATCCGTTCTGTTTTGCGTACTGCATGACAACCTTAATTTGGCTGTCGGGAGATAATTCTGTTTGATTATCCGTGCTGACACGAATATATGCTGCGGCTGTTTTATATTCCGTATTCAAATTGAAGCATCTCCTTTCAGTACAATTATATGCGACGGTTCATTATTATTAATGTTAATATAATGTACATATTTTCGGAGTTGCCGATTTCATGGTAAAATTAAATAACAGAATTTATATTTTATGACTATACAACAGGCAAGCCGTTTGCGTCTCTGTATGTACCCGATGCTATTTTTATTACGTCGTAAATCCAGCCGATACAAAACAAACCTCCCGTAAACAGGTAAAGAATACCTGTTCCTATTTTTCCCGCATAAAAACAATGACCTCCTAAAACGCCCAAGAATACACATAAAATCAGTGCAACTATTCTGTTTTTATTGCTTCTTTGTTGCACTGCATACACGGGTGCAGAATGATAATTATTTTGAGCAGAGGCATTAACATAATTATTAATTATAATAGGTTGTGCTTTGGGAGTATTGGGATATTCCATTTCAGATCTGCAATACGGACATAAACGATATTCGCTTCCGACTTCAGCACCGCAATTCTTACATTTCATAATACATAATCCTTTCTTAATCAGATTGCCGAAATTCTGTCATAATTTAAAAGCCGTCATTAAGCCGAAATTACAGCAGTGCAATTAAAAATACTGATTTTATAATTATAATGATATTACAATAAAATTAAAAATCAAGGAAAATTTAGATTATTTTTCCATTTTTGTCGATAATTAGCAAAACCGATTTACCCGTTTAGTATATTATTCCCACATATTATCAGTACTACGGATTTAATTTCTTGTATATGTTTTTGTGTACTTGGGTACTTAATGATACAAATACCAAAGTGTGCATATTGTATATTGAGGTGGTATAGGTGGACGAAAAGAACAAATCAAATATTGCGCGCTGTTATATTAAGGTGAAAAATCAAAAAATTTTGTGGAGCGAAATCGACTTAAAAACAGGTGAGGCAAAGATTTATTTGTCGGATAAAGAGGCGGAAGAATATGAAAAAATAATAATAAACAATATCGGCAGCAATATGAGCCGTTATGTTGCAAATCATCCCGAATCAGCACTTTGGGACAGAAACAAAAAAATTGACTGATGCGACTTATTACTGCTGATATCTATAAATTTTGTTACATCAAAGTAAATAAAAGAATTAGAAGGTAAATATATAAAAACTGAACTATCGAAATACTTACCGAACCGTTCTCACTGCGTGGGGGCGGTTATATTTTACCGACAATAAAAAACAAGACTCCCCTGACACTTATCTCAAAAGCTAAGGGAGCTATGTGTTAATTATTATATAGATTAAAAAATCCGACAGGCAAGCCAATTTTGGACTTTTGGCTTAACTATCGGATATTTTGGAGCTGGAGATGGGACTTGAACCCACGACCTATTGATTACGAATCAATTGCGCTACCACTACGCTACTCCAGCACAACAAAATTTACCTACTGATTATACACTAAAATATTTTAATTTTCAATACCTTTTACTTAATAATTTTAAACATTAGAAATTTTATCAAAAATACGGTCGTGCGAAATTGAAATATAAAAATATAAGTCTTAATTGATTTATAAAAATCAGTCAAAGGTTTTGGAGCTTATATTTTGTTTATAACGACAAATAGTATATATAGTTGTGTTTATAATATCTAAAAAATTTTTCGTGACGATTTGTAACAGTTATAGATATGCAAATTAAAAAGTTGTATAATGTAACAAAGTGTAAAAATTTGTAAAAAAGTTATTGGATGTGACAATATGCCGAGAAGAAAATGCAGCTCTGTTGACCAATCATTTGGCAAGAATTTGCTAAAGTACAGAAAACTTTGTAACTTTACGCAGCAGCAGATTGCCGATCTGTTAAACCTCAACCGCACTACCTATACAAAATACGAAACAGGCGTTTCGGAGCCAAGCTTTGATATTTTGAAAAAAATTGCCGCTATATACGGAGTGGATATAAATTCTATTTTAGGTTCGGGAAACTTTGCGCCTAAACTTGCGGATTCTTATATGCCCATCAATACTCTTACAGACGAAGAAAAGGAACTTGTGGGGATTTTCCGTATCCTGTCGGATGAAGAAAAGTCGGAATTTATGAAAAAGGCAAGAGAAATAAAGCTTATAAAAAATAATGATTTTTGATATAAAGTCTTTACATTTATGAAATTCTGTGATACAATGTAGCAGTTGACCCATATCACGGAGCAGGGGTTAAGCCGCGGTGCGGAATTTCACAGCCTTGCCCTGAGATATTGCCGTCAGGCTTTGGGTTTATAATTTTGAAAGGTGGAATAAAAATGTTAAAAGAAGAAAAGCAGGCTATAATGGCTGAGTACGCTACTCATGAAGGCGACACAGGTTCTCCCGAGGTTCAGATTGCTCTTCTTACAAAGAGAATCAATGACCTTACCGAGCACCTCAAAACTCACAAGAAGGATCACCACAGCAGAAGAGGTCTTCTCAAGATGGTTGGTCACAGAAGAAGCCTTCTTGCTTATCTCACAAAGGTTGATATTGAAAGATACCGTTCAATCATTGCAAGACTCGGTATCCGTAAGTAATTTTCGCAAACACAGGGCAAGCGTAAGCTTGCCCTAAATTCGGTTTATTGCGGGATTTTAATTTGCTGTATTTTAGCGGTAAAACGATCAAACAAACGCTCTAAAATACTATAAATTAATTAGAAATAAACTAAGTGTTTGATGGTTTTATTGCTAAATCGGCGTAAAATCCCGCTTTGATAAAAAACGAAAGAATTGAAAAAGAAAGGATTTTACAATGAATAAGTTAATGACTTTTGACAAGTACAGAGTATTTGAAACTGAACTTGCCGGCAGAAAACTGAAGGTTGAAACCGGTAAAATGACACAGCTTGCAAACGGCGCGTGCCTTGTGCACTACGGAGATACAACAGTCCATGTTGCTGTTACAGCTTCTCCTAAGCCGAGAGAAGGAGTTGACTTCTTCCCTCTTTCAGTAGATTATGAGGAGAAAATGTACTCCGTAGGCAAAATCCCCGGCTCATACCTCAAGAGAGAAGGAAGACCGTCTGAAAAGGCAATTCTTACAAGCCGTGTTATCGACCGCCCCATAAGACCGCTTTTTGACAAGAGCATGAGAAACGATGTATCAATCGTTTGTACCGTAATGAGCGTTGACCCCGACTGTCAGCCCGAAATTGTTGCTATGATAGGCGCTTCAATAGCAATTTCAATTTCCGATATTCCGTGGAACGGACCTATCTCAGGTGTTTCTGTAGGTATGGTTGACGGTGAGTTTGTCATCAACCCGACTGAGGAACAGAGAAAAGTATCAAAAATGGCTACTACCGTTGCTTCGACAAGCTCAAGAATTGCCATGATCGAAGCAGGCGCGGACCGCGTTTCCGATGAAGAAATGTACAACGCTATTATGGCAGGTCATAAGGCTAATCAGCCGATTATCAAGTTTATCGAAGAAATCAAGGCTGAAATCGGCAAACCCAAGTTTGAGTTTGCAAGTCTTGAGCCCGATCATGATATGTTTGAGGCTATTAAGGCTTTTGCAGAGGAAGATGTAAAGGCTGCTCTTGACACAGATGACAAAACCGTTCGTGACGAAAGACTCAAGCCGATTTATGAGGCAGTTCACGAGAAATTCGATGAAATATATCCCGAAAGTGAAGCTCTAATTGACGAGTGTCTCTACAAAACACAGAAATTTATTGTCCGCCGCTGGCTGCTCGATGAGCAAAAGCGTGTTGACGGCAGAGGTATGGACGATATTCGTCCGCTCGCTTCCGAGGTTGCGGTTATTCCGAGAGTTCATGGTTCAGGCTTGTTTACAAGAGGTCAGACACAGGTTCTTACAATAGCAACACTCGGCCCCGTATCGGACAAGCAGCTTCTCGACGGTATAGACGGTGAAACAGAGAAGAGATATATTCACCACTACAACTTCCCGAGCTATTCAGTCGGCGAAACAAAGCCCAGCCGCGGTCCCGGAAGAAGAGAAATCGGTCACGGTGCTCTTGCAGAGCGTGCTCTTGTTCCTGTAATTCCGCCTGTTGAGGAGTTCCCCTATGCATTAAGACTTGTATCTGAGGTTCTTTCATCAAACGGATCAACTTCACAGGGTTCAATCTGCGGTTCAACTCTTGCTCTTATGGACGCAGGTGTTCCGATCAAGGAACCCGTAGCAGGTATCTCCTGCGGACTTATTACCGAAGGCGACCGCTGGATGACTATGGTAGATATTCAGGGCCTTGAAGATTTCTTCGGTGATATGGACTTTAAGGTTGCAGGTACTCACACAGGTATTACCGCTATACAAATGGACCTCAAAATCAGCGGTCTTACACCCGAAATGGTAAAGGAAGCTCTTGAAAAGACGCATAAGGCTCGCTTGTTTATTCTTGACGAGGTTATGCTCAAGGCTATTCCCGAACCGAGAGCAGAGCTTTCAAAGTATGCGCCCAAGATGTTTACTACCACGATTCCTGCCGACAAGATCAGCGAGGTTATCGGCAAGGGCGGAAAGGTAATTAAGGAAATTCAGGCTGAATGTGATGTCAAGGTTGACATAGAAGAAGACGGTGAGAACGGACAGGTATTTGTATCCGGATTGGACGCAGACAAGTGTAACCGTGCTATTGAAATAATAAATACCATCGCCGTTGACCCTGAACCGGGCGCTATGTACCTCGGCAAGGTAACACGCATTATGGATTTTGGTGCCTTTGTTGAAATTGCTCCCGGCAAGGAAGGTCTTGTTCATATTTCACAACTTGATGTTAAGCGTACGGAGAATGTTACCGATGTAGTAAATGTCGGCGATATTATCCGCGTAAAGGTTATGGAAATTGACGATAAGGGCAGACTTAACCTTTCCCGCCGTCAGGTACTTATTGATGTTGACGGACTTACTCCGGAAAACGATGTTGACAGCGAAAAATCTTCTCGTCCGAGAAGAGGTCACGGCAACGACCGCAGAGGCGGCCATAACCGCGGCAATCGCAAATAATTTACAAAATTCAAACGGTGCTTAATCAGATTTGATTAAGCACCGTTTTTTAATTTATATGACGCCCACGCCCTATCCGCTGTAACCTGCAAGCTTTAGATTACAATTGAAGTTATCGGGTCTTTTAACTGCGACAACAAGACTTTAGGATTATATTTTTAAATTACTCAAAAAGAGAGTCCATAAGTGATTTAATTTTCCTGCTTCTTTTTTCCGTTTCATCTTTATCAAGAAAACAACTGTTTTGCTCGAATTTAAATATGTCCCCCTCCCTTATGCTTTCGGGAAGATATTTTAAATCAATGCTTACAAACTCACCGTTTTCACATTCAAGGACTGCCTTATCATTTTCAATTCTGTCAACAGTAAACCTTTTCATAATTAATTCTCCTCAATCGACCGTACTCCGCTTTTGACGCTTATATCATATCCATCGGATGAAATTACAATAGTTTTGTCCGTATCGGTTCTGTAAATCCTGCATCCAAATTGCTCAAGAAGCTTCAAAGCCGAATCGTCGGGATGACCGTATGGATTATCCTTACCCACCGAAATAACGGCATAATCGGGCTTTGAATTCTGCAAAAACTCCTCCGACACCGAAGTATCGCTTCCGTGATGACCTACCTTTAAAACATCACAGGAAACATCACCCTTAATGCTGTTGAGCTCCTCTGTTTCGGCGTCACCCGTAAATAAAAAACTCTTGCTCTCATAGGTAAGCTTTATTACAGCCGAGCAGTTATTAAGATTATTCTCGTCAATATCAAGCGGTGCCAATACCTCGATTTTATATTCTTCTGTATCTGAAATCATATACCCCGCCTTAACGGCATTAATTTTTAAATTATTTTCATAAATTGAATCAAGCAAGTTCTCATAAGTTTTTGTATTTGTCTGAACCCTCGGCATATAGACAGACCCTATCTGCATATTATCAACGATGTAGGTCATTCCTCCTATATGGTCTGCATGCGGGTGAGTTGCGACAAGATAATCAATTCTTTGGTACCCGCAGTCTTCAGTATAATGTGCTATTCCCTCGCCGAATTTACTCTCAGCAGAATCAATAAGCATGGTTTTTTCATCGGGCAACTCAATAAAAACGGAATCACCCTGACCGACATCAAGAAAATGTATATTCAACGGGGATCGGCTAAGTGAATTATCCATGTTAAAGTTAAAGCCGTTTTGAGGAAACGCGCAAGAGCAAAATACAGTGACGCAAACAGTCAAACACAGCATATAAATTAAAATACACTTTTTATTGATTAGTCTGTTTTTCATAGCTTCCCCCAGTCTTTAAGCAATTTACATTGTTAGTTTATCATAAATTCTTTATTTTGCAAAGTATCTTGCGTACAGGTGAATACAACTCATTGCTGCACCTATAATGTTAAGGTAAAATATTAACGCAAAAATCAAATATCAGATATAAAAATTATATAAAATACCATAATTATGAAAATCCTGTGAAAACAAAACATTATCGGTTGACATTTAAATTGTAAATGATATAATTATATAAATTAGTTTTATATGAAACTATTTTATATAGAAGCATTTGGAGGCGACAGTATGAAAGAATTATCACCTGACGATTCCATAGGTCATGAGATAAAGGCGATAAATCATCTTTTACAGCGAAAGATTTTTACCGCCGCGTCAAAAGCGGGACTCGACAAGGTAACTGTAATGCACGGCTGGATAATCGGCTATCTGATTAACAACTTAGACAGGGACATATTTCAAAAGGACATAGAATGTAAATTTGCAATATCCCCGTCTACGGTAACAAACATATTGAAACTGATGGAGAAAAAAGGATATATCAAAAGAACATCGGTTGACAGCGACGCAAGACTTAAAAAAATAACACTCACAGATTCGGGCAAACGGATAGGAAATGTTATAGAAAACGCATTTATAGAAAACGAACAATGCGTAAACAATATCCTAAACGAAGAAGAGCGGGAAGCTTTTTTTAATCTTGCAAACAAGCTCAGACACGGTCTTGAATACAAAAAGGCAAAATAAAAGGAGGAAGGAGTATATTATGATAAAAACCCTCGCAAAACACATAAAAGGATTTATCAAAGAATCATTGTTAACTCCCCTGTTTATGATTTTGGAAGTTATAATGGAAACGCTCATACCTTTGCTGATGGCGTCCATGATTGACGAAGGAATTAACAAGGGAGATATGAACCACATAATAACCACAGGCTTATGGATGGGACTGTGTGCCCTTATAGGACTGTTTGCGGGAATTATGGGAGGCCTTTACGGTGCTAAGGCGTCGGCGGGTTTTGCTAAAAATCTGCGTCTTGCGATGTTTGAAAATATACAGACATTCTCCTTTGCTAATATTGATAAATACTCAACCGCAGGACTTGTCACCCGTATGACGACAGATGTAACAAATGTTCAAAACGCTTACCAAATGATTTTAAGAATGTGCTTCAGAGCACCGTTCAGTCTTATTTGCGCAATGACAATGACATTTATCATCAACGCAAAGCTTGCAAGCGTTTACCTTGTATCAATCGTATTTTTGGGAATTGTACTTATATTTTTACTTAAAGACACAAGCAAATACTTTACACAGGTATTTGATAAGTATGATGAACTCAACGCAAGCGTACAGGAAAATGTGTCGGCAATCAGGGTTGTCAAAGCTTTTGTCAGAGAGGACTACGAGGTATCAAAGTTTAACAAAGCCGCAAATAATCTCTACAGGCTCTTTGTAAAAGCCGAAAAAGCAATGGTATCCGTATCCCCTATTATGATGCTTACCGTTTACGGTTCAATTATCGCCATAAGCTGGATAGGTGCAAATATGATAGTCGGCAGCGAGCTTACAACAGGTGAGCTTACAAGTATGCTTACCTATTGTATGAATATTCTTATGAGTTTGCTTATGGTTGCGATAGTATTTGTAATGATTACAATGAGCCTTGCAAGCGCAAAGAGAATTTCAGGAGTTTTAAACGAAAGCTCAACTCTTAAAAATCCCGAAAATCCCGACTACAATGTACCCGACGGAAGCATTGATTTTGAAAATGTATCATTTAGCTACAGCTCAACAAGCGAAAAGCCAGTACTTAACAATATAAATCTATCAATTAAATCGGGCGAAACAGTTGGTATCATAGGCGGTACGGGAAGCTCGAAAACAAGCCTTGTAAATCTTATCGGCAGACTCTATGACGCAAGCAGCGGTGTCGTTAAGGTCGGCGGCAAAGATGTTCGCACATATGACCTTGAAACACTAAGAAACGAAGTTTCGGTTGTGCTTCAGAACAATGTTTTATTCAGCGGTACTATACTTGATAATCTACGCTGGGGAAACGAAAACGCTACCGAGGAAGAATGTATAGAAGCGTGCAAATTATCGTGTGCAGATGATTTTATTCAGTCATTCCCCGACAAATACAACACCTATATCGAACAGGGCGGTACAAATGTATCGGGCGGTCAAAAGCAAAGACTGTGTATTGCAAGAGCTTTGCTTAAAAAGCCGAAAATACTTATTTTGGACGACTCAACAAGCGCTGTCGATACTGCAACAGACGCAAAGATAAGAAACGCCTTTAAAAACGAAATTCCGAACACTACAAAGATAATTATTTCACAAAGAATATCAAGCGTTGAGCACGCTGATAAAATAATTATAATGGATAACGGAGAAATCAACGCGATAGGAACACATGATGAGCTTGTAAAATCTAACGATATTTACAAGGAAATATTTGAAGCTCAAACCAAAGGACACGGCGATTTTGACAAGAAAGGAGAGTTGTAATATGAAAGGACCGATGAGAAACAATAAAGCGGTCGGCAAAAAAGTTGAAAACCCCATGAAAGTTTTTAAACGACTGCTCGGTATAATCTTTAAAAAGCACAAATTGCAGATTATAGTGGTATTCATATGTATTTTCATCAGCGTTTTTGCAAATGTTCAGGGCACGCTGTTTATACAAAGGCTAATTGATGATTACATTGAGCCTTTGATAGGTACACCCAATCCTGATTTTACGCCGCTGCTTTTGGCAATCGGAAAAGTAGCAGTATTTTATTTACTCGGTGTTATATCAACTTATGCGTATTCGAGAATTATGGTATATGTCACACAGGGCACAATGCGTGATTTAAGATGCGACATCTTTTCTCATATGGAGAGCCTTCCGATTAAATATTTTGATACACACAAGCACGGAGATATTATGAGCGTATATACAAACGATGTTGATACGCTTCGCCAAATGATAAGCCAAAGCTTGGTACAGGTATTTTCAAGCGTTATAACAATTATTTCCGTAATTGCAAGTATGATTTTTCTCAGTATTCCGCTTACAATACTCACCCTTGTTATTGTGTTTATCATGTTGCTCATATCAAGAAAACTTGCAGGAAAGAGCGGAAAATACTTCTTGGCACAACAGATTGACCTCGGTACGGAAAACGGCTATATTGAGGAAATGATGAACGGTCAAAAGGTTGTTAAGGTATTTAACCACGAAAAAAAGAATATAGAAGATTTCAAAAAACTCAACGACAAACTATTTCACAGCTCTTATAACGCAAACAAATTTGCCAATATCATTATGCCTATTAACGCTCAGATAGGCAATGTCAGCTATGTCCTTTGTGCAATAGTTGGCGGCTTGCTTGCACTGTCGAATTTTGCAGGATTTACATTGGGTATGCTTGTTAGCTTTTTGACATTTAACAAGAATTTCACACAGCCTATAAACCAGGTCAGCCAACAATTCAACAGTATTATTATGGCACTTGCGGGTGCAGAGCGTATATTCGATTTGCTTGACGAAAAGAGCGAAGAAGATAACGGATATGTCACTCTTGTAAACGCTAAAAAAGAAAACGGCAAGCTTGTTGAAACAAAAGAACACACGGGTCTGTGGGCATGGAAGCATGTTCATCAGGCAACGGGCGAAGTTGAATACAAAGAGCTTGAAGGCGCTCTTGTAATGGACGATGTTGATTTCGGCTACAGTGACGATAAGATGGTACTTCACAACATAAAGCTTTACGCAGATCCCGGTCAGAAAATTGCTTTTGTCGGTTCCACAGGTGCAGGCAAAACGACGATTACAAACCTGATAAACAGATTCTATGATATTCAGGACGGTAAAATCAGATACGACGGAATTAACATTAACAAGATTAAAAAGTCCGATTTAAGGCGTTCGCTCGGCATTGTACTGCAGGATACGCATTTGTTTACGGGCACAGTAATGGATAACATCAGATACGGAAAGCTAGACGCTACCGACGAAGAGGTTATTGCGGCAGCTAAACTTGCAAACGCAGATACCTTTATCCGACAGCTTCCCGAAGGTTATAACACGATTCTCAAGAGCGACGGAGGAAATTTAAGTCAGGGACAAAGACAGATGCTTGCTATTGCGAGAGCTGCCGTTGCCGATCCCCCGGCATTAATTCTTGACGAAGCAACGAGCTCCATTGATACAAGAACGGAAAAAATCGTTCAGGACAGTATGGATAAACTGATGAAAGGCAGAACAACCTTTGTTATTGCCCACAGGCTGTCAACCGTAATGAATTCGGATTGTATCATGGTGCTTGAGCACGGCCGCATTATCGAAAGAGGAACTCACGACCAGCTCATTGAACAAAAGGGCAAGTATTACCAACTCTACACAGGAAAAACGGCATAAATCACATTAATACGAAACGACTGTCTCAAATACTGAGGCAGTCGTTTTTTATTATCATTAAAAAATAAAAACCAAATTATTCTTTTTTAATTTTGTTCTTATATTCATTAGGCGTACATCCGTATACCTTTTTGCACTGTACGATAAACGACTTGATATTTGCAAAGCCGTTATTTACAGACGCTTCTTTAACGGAGCTGTCATAATAAATCATATCATTGAGTGCATTCTCAAGTCTTATCCCCTGTAAAAAATGCATAAATGTACAATTAGTGGCTTTTTTAAAATAGTTGGAAAAATATGTCGGAGTAAGTCCGATATACGATGAAATGTCATCGAGAGTAATTTCTTTTTTGTAGTTTTCCTCAATATAATTAATAGCCTTTCTGGCATAGCCGATATTAGGCATATTAGTAAAATTCGGTTTTTCTTTTTCAGTCAAACAATCCGAAAGCAAAATTTTGCATAACTCAATAATTTTAATATTAAGAGTAAGCTGATAGTATAACGGCTTGTCCTCAACAAGAGGTAATATTTGCCTTATAATTTTTGCAAGCTGAGCTTTAGAATCGTCATTAACAACAAATTTAAAATTATCTAAATCCTTACAAAAACTTTTAATAAAGTCATACGACAGCAAAATAACTATATAATAGTTGATATCAATGTATTCAGGGGTGTTGGTTTCGTGTATTTCCTCACTGTTTGACAGGTAGAGATCACCGTCTTTGATTTTTACGGTTTTTCCACCGAGGTTTACATTAAGTTCACCCTTAAACATATAAACAATCTCAATTTCTTTGTGCCAATGCAAATGACTGTGACATCTGTAGGCAGGCTTATGCTGCACAAGAAGCTTTGCAGGCAAATTTTCATCATATTGTACAACCTCATAGAAAAAGCTCATAAAAATCTCCCGTATATTAAAATCAAACTTCTCAAATTATCGCTTATTTGTATCAATTATAACATAATTTATCCACAGTGTCACCATAATGTTTGTTGTTTTATAAAGAGTTTGACCGTATTACAATTATTTTACGAATAAATGTTTTTTCCGTTACATTACTCAAATACAATATACTTGTAACACCGAGGTATTTTAACAATATTAAATACCTATAAGCGTATTATTAAATCCAATGGCAAATTTTAATGAACAATGTGGCAATAAATTATGTTAGTATGCACATAATATTGATTTATGTTGATAATTTTTGTATCATATTATTGAAATAAATCTCGTTTTTGAGAAATGAGATAATAAAAAAGGAGGAACATTATGAAAAGAATTTCTAAAAAAGCAGTCAGCATTTTGCTTATTACGGCAATTCTAACTGCACAAATGGTTGTGTCCGCTGTATCGGTTATGGCCGCAGAAATTACGGCTTCGTCGTCACAGGGCGAAACAGTCTATTTCAAATTACCTGAGGAGTGGACAGGAAGAGTTGACACCACTACAGGTGAAACGGTGCTTCCGGGTGTTTATGTAACGGGAGGTACTCACGGCGAACATACACCGTGGGTCGGTGAGCATATGACGCTTGTAGAAGGCACGGAGGACATTTACTCCTATGTAATCCCCGAAGACCAAACAGACATTATTTTTAATACGGGTATGCAGCGTGACTGGCAGACGGGTGATGTTGCAATAAGCGGCGGCGATATGATTTACATTATCGACAGCGATGTGGAAACCAAAAACGCACAGGGTCATTGGGAACCCTACAACACCGATTTGCCGAAGGTTGCAACGGATTCAGGTGTGTTTAACTTTGTAGGCAAAAAGTCTGTAAGACTAAACTGCTACAACGCGACAACCGCAACATACAGAATCGACAACGGTGAGGAAATCCCATTTGAAAACGGAGAAATAATTACAATCGGCGAAAAAGCTCCTATTGACACCGATGTTGCACTCACACTTACGGCATCTAACGGTACCGATACAACATCATATACATATGTGTACCACAAGCTCACAAGTTTTCCTGTATATGCAAAAAACAGTGCAGGCTGGGATCATGTTTTCGTTCACTATTGGGGCGGTGACACAGTATCGGTATGGCCGGGAGTTGAAATGACTCTTGTTGACGGAAGTGAAGATGTTTATTATGCAGATCTTCCGATGAACACAACAAACTTTAAATTCAACAACGGAGACGCAGCTTACGGCGACGGCACAAAAGAAGAACAAACAAGCAACCTCGCTACACAGAGCCTTGTGACAGGCATTTCAGACTGCTACATAATCAATGCACTCTCAAGCGGCGAAACAGCTAACTCAGGCGAATTTACATCGCTTGAAAAGGCACTTTCGGGAAGCGTAGAGGAAGGCAAACCCATTATTTCGGTTGAAAATGCAGTAGCGGATTTGAATTCAACTTTTGATTTAAACATCACACTTCAAAATGTTGAAACTATGTGCGGCTATATAATTACAGTAAGCTATGACCCAAGCGTTATTGAGCCGATACTTACAGAGCTTGACGAGAATATGACTGCTAATATCGTATCGGAGGGCGAGCTTCGCCTTGTATATTCAACCGCCGAGGATCTTGACTTTACAAGTGCAAAGACACTTGCAGCAATTCCTTTCAAGGTTGTTGCCGAGAACACGGCACAGATCAATGTAAAAGCTACACCCGTTCAGATGTATTCGGGACTTGAAACAAAGGTTAATTTCCCCTCTTCTAACATCGTTGCAGGAAAAGTTACTGTCGGTGTAGACAGAACAGCACTCGGTGCGTTGCTTGAAGAAGTGGGTACACTTGATGAGAGCTTATACACTGCGTCTTCATATCAAAATGTAGTTGCAGTAGCTGCAAATGCTCAAATGGTATATGACAATCCTACATCTACACAGGCAATGATTGATGAACAGACAACATTGCTTCAGACTGCAATAGACGAACTCGTGGAAGAAAACGAGGACGGCAATTATTATTACTTCAAAAACACAGTAGGCTGGGAAAATGTATACGCTTACTGGTGGGGCAGCACAACGGAATGTCCTGCGTTCCCCGGCGTTAAAATTTCGCTTGCACCCGGCTCCGCCGATGTTTACAGAGTTGACCTTCCTCTTGACGCAACAGGTCTTAACTTTAACGACGGAAGCAACGAGGACGGAAACAAGTTCCAGACAGATTCTATCACAGGTGATAACCTCACGGTAAACGGAAATATGTTTGTTGCCGATCCTGAAATCACGACCGAGAAAAACAACGGAATTCGCTACGGCGGTACAGTTGAAACATATGTTCCGAGAAAGATTTACTTTGTTAATAACGCAGGCTGGGACGAAGTATATTGTTACTGGTGGGGCAACTCATCCGATGTAACTGCTTGTCCTGCATTCCCAGGTGTTCAGGCAAAGCTTATGGAAGGTTCTGAAAACATTTACTACTGCACCCTTCCCGACGACGCTACGGGCTTTAACTTCAGCAACGGTAAAGAAGGAACACAGGGCGGCGAACAGACAGACAGTATGTCAACATTTGAAAGCGGAAAGCTTTTGAAGATGGATCTTTCAAGTAAGTATGAAAAGAACGGCGGTTACAGATATGTGGCTGAATATGTTGACCTCAACGCCTACATTAACAGCATAGGAAAAAATCTCGGTGATATTGATAATGACGGTAAAATTTCTGTAAAGGATGTTACACTCCTACAGAAGTATCTGTCAAATTATGAAGAAGCAGCACTTGACAGCGAAGCTTTGATTCGTGCAGATGTTAACTTCAGTGCAGATATAACAATACTCGACGCTACAAAGATTCAAAATTACATTGCACAGTTAATCACCGAATGGTAACTTTTATACTAATTGTGCTTTTCGCACAATAAGAAAGGAACGAAAACGAATGAAAAAATTTAAAAAGCTTATTTCTTCCGTTTTAGCGTTATCGGTTTCCGCTTGTATGTTAACCTGCTCTGTATTAAGTACAAGTGCACTTGATAACTGGGAACAAATCAGAACAGATATTACTCAGATAATGCTTGCTCCCGGCAGCGATTCTTCAGAGCTTAATTTTGCATGGTATTCCTTAACACAGGGTACTCCAAGTATTCAGATTGCAAAGAAAGGCACAGAGTTTTCGGACGCTCAGACTTTTACGGGCACCTCTGAAAAAGCATATTCTGACACCGCAAGCGGCACACAGTATTATTCAAACAAGGTAACTGCAACAGGCCTTGAAAATGCGACGGATTACGAATACAGATACAGAGTAGATGACGAAGCGTGGAGCCAAAGCTACGACTACTCAACGGTTGATTCAACAAACGGCTTTAAATTTATTGCAGTAGGCGATCCGCAGATAGGCGTCGGCAACGGCGGCAGCGAAGCTGATGTAGAACGTTGGATAAATACTCTGAACCTTGCAACTGCTACAGCAGGTGACGCGGCATTTATTTACAGCATGGGCGATCAGGTTGACGGTAACCTTGAGTACGATCAGTACGCAGGATTTATGGCACCGTCCGTACTCAGAAATATGGCTATTGCCACCACGGCAGGTAACCATGACTGCGATGTGCCGAACCTAAGCTGGCACTTTAACAACCCGAATGTAACAGAATACGGCGTAACAAATGCTATCGGCGATTATTATTTCTCCTACGGCGACACATTGTTTATTAACCTTAACTCAAACGCTGTTTTAAAGTCATCAAAAAGCGATGAGGTAATTGCAAAAGAGCACCGTAAATGCATTGAAGAAGCTATCGAATCCAATCCTTATGCAAAATGGAGAATCGTATCATTCCATCATGATATCTACGGATACCCCGATCACTACAGCGACCCTGAGGTTGAAGAGTGCAGAGAACAGCTTTATCCGATTATAGACGATTATGATATAGATGTTGTTCTCACCGGACACGGACACAACTACACCCGTTCATTCCAGATGTACGACAACAACTATGTGTCAAATGACAGCTCGCTCACACAAAACAATGTAACTGTTAACGACCCTGACGGAACAGTTTACTTTGAGCTTAGCACAGCGGCTTCTAAAAACTATGAAAACAACAAGCCCGGCTATAATGAGCATATTGCACAGTCATTTGCTGTAAACGGAGTTCAGTCATATTCGCTCGTGTCAATCACCGACGGACAACTCACTGTTGACACATACAGAACGGATACAAACGAAAAGTATGACAGCTATACAATAGTTAAATCAGACAGAGCAAAGCTCGACCAAGCTATTAAGCACGGCGAAGAGATTATCGCAAGCGGTATTCACACCGATGAGGACCTTGCCGAGCTTATAGCCGCAATAGAAGCAGGAAAATCTGTTACAAGTTCTGATATAAAGGTTATTTACGACGCGGCAGTTGTTATTGAAAACGCTATCGCAGACCTCAATCCCGTTATGTACGGTGATGTAAACGATGACGGTGAAATCGCAATAAACGATGCTGTATATATCAAAAAATACCTCGCAGGTATGATTGAGCTGTCAGAAAAGCAGCTTGAGCGTGCGGACGCTGACAAAGACGGCACAGTTACAATCAACGACGCTACGCTTATTCAGAAATATCTGGCAGAAATTATTACGGAAATCTAATACTCTCTTTTACAAAAGGGAGGCTGTGTTCAGTGAACACAGCCTCCCTGCTCTTTTGTGTAATTTAAATGTAAATCTACTTTATGCACATAAAGGCACACATCGTCCCACGCTTACCCTTGGTTGCTCTGTGGCTCCAAAGCAAATCGCTGTTGCAATTTGTACATACATCCGAAACCGTAATATTTTCGTCTTTAACACCTGCATTTACAAGTATCTGCCTGTTAGTTTCAAGCAAATCAATCATATATTTTCCGTTATCCTTGGGAAATACAAATTTTTCGCAGTCCAGGTCACTTAATTCATAAAACCTGTCGGCGCACGGCTTATCGACCTCATAACAGCAAACGGAAATTGCAGGCCCTATTGCGGCTGCAATGTCACAAGGGTCTGTTGAGTAACATTCTTCCATCTTTTGTATTACCTTTTCCCCGATTCTGCCCACGGTGCCCCTCCAGCCCGCGTGAGCAAGACCAATGACTTTTTTCTTTGTATCTACAAAAAACAAAGGCGTGCAGTCTGCGTAATATGTCACGAGGGTTACTCCCGCTTCATTTGTAACAAGGGCATCTACGCTTTGCATATCGCGGGGCTTATATATTCCCACACCGCAGTTTGCGGATGTTACGGCTCTTACAACCGTGTTATGATCCTGAGCAGAGGCGGTAAGGCTATTGTAGTCAAAGCCTGCGCTCTCACAAAATCGTTTGTAGTTTTCCGTTACATTATCAGGGTTATCTCCCCTGTTAAACGCCAGATTCATCGAAGAAAATTCGTTTTCGGACACGCCGCCGAGTCTTGTGGAAAATGCGTGATTTATAAATTTTATTTCCGATAAAGAATTATATGTTAGATAAGGAACTGCGTTTGAACAGTTCAGCGACATATTTTCAGATGAAAAATTCAAAATATCTTCCTCCGTAATTTATTGACTTTATGTAGATGTACAGAACAAAAAATTATCTTGAAAATGGAAATGAATAATGCTATAATTAGCCTATGCGGGGTGAATACAATGAAAAAGAAACTTTTTGGTCAAAACATCATACCCAACTGTGCATACTGCGAAAATTCCACTGCAGAAAATGAAATCGTTTACTGCAAAAAAGGCAAGCGTATTCAGAACAACAAATGCAGGGCTTTTCGTTATGACCCACTTTTGAGAACACCGAAATCCTCGGCGTTTAAGAACCAATATACAGCCGATGATTTTAAAATATAAACAAATACTACATATGTTAAAAGCTTTATCTCAACCGATAAAGCTTTTTGTTTTTATACAGCGATTTTCAAGGCGTGACACAACACTTTATTACTATGCAAGCTGAAAATCCTTTATGTAGCTGTCTATTGACTTCTTTATAATTTCTTTCGCTTTTTTTACTCCGTTTATTTCTGTTACCGAGGTAGTCTTATCCGCCTCAAGCGTTTTATAAACCTGGAAGAAATGCTGGATTTCCTCAAAATAATGCTTGGGCAGTTCCTTTATATCATTATAGAAGCTGTAGTTAGGATCATTTACGGGGACGGCAATAATCTTTTCGTCACAGCTGTTGTTATCTATCATATTTAAAACGCCGATAGGTTTGCACTCAACAAGCGTCATGGGCTGAATCTGCTCACTGCACAAAACAAGCACATCAAGAGGATCTCCGTCCTCTGCGTATGTTCTGGGAATAAAGCCGTAATTTGCAGGGTAATGAGTTGATGTAAACAAAACTCTGTCAAGCTTTAAAAGTCCCGTTTCCTTATCAAGCTCATATTTATTTTTGCCGCCCTTTGAGATTTCAATAACAGCATAAAATTTTTCAGTTGTAATTCTTTTGGGTGAAATATCGTGCCAAATATTCATATTAATTACCCTTTCAAAATCAATATTTCCTTATTTAATTATAAATAAAGCTGCGATTGTTGTCAACCGCAGCTTTTAGTTTAAAAAATTATTTCTTGACCTTCTCAATTACAACTTTAATAAGCTGAATGATAACCGTAGGTATCACGGCAAGAAGTCCTATAAAACCGACTTGAACAGCGTTGAGTGTTTGTACGCTGAAAAGCGGATGCATAAACGGAACGAAGAGTACAAAAGCAAGCAGGAATACGCCGAGGAAGAATGCACCCACGCTGTATATATTGGATGTAAAACCAATCTTAAATATTGAGTGACTGCTGCGGCAGTTAAAGCCGTGGAACAGTCTTGCAAGCGTAAGCGTCGCAAAAGCCATGGTGCTTGCTGTTGCGGCATTAACCTGTAAGCCGATGTAAAATGCGATTAGAGTTGAAATCGCGATAAGTGCTCCCTGACCGAACATACGGGCAATGAAATCCTTTGTCATTATTCCCTTTTTGGGATCACGGGGTTTTTGCGACAGCAAATCTCTTTCGGGCTGTTCCATTCCTATTGCAAGAGCAGGCAAAGAGTCGGTAAGCAGATTAATAAACAAGAGATGCACAGGCTCAAACGGTACCGGAAGCGCAAAAAGCGAGGTGTAAAGTACAGCCAAAATACCCGCCATATTGCCTGAAAGTAAAAATTGTATTGCGTTTTTAATGTTTCTGAATACATTTCTGCCGTTTGCGACCGCCTTTATGATAGTTGCAAAGTTGTCGTCCTGAAGTATCATCGAGGCGGCGTCTTTTGAAACCTCGGTGCCTGTGATTCCCATTGCAACGCCGATGTCAGCCTTTTTGAGCGCTGGAGCGTCGTTTACGCCATCGCCTGTCATTGAAACGATATTGCCTTTTCTCTGCCAAGCTTCTACTATTCTGATTTTGTTTTCAGGCGAAACACGAGCATATACGGATATTTTTTCTATCTTTTGATCAAGCTCTTCATCGCTCATCGCGTCAAGCTCAAGTCCTGTAACGGAAATATCACCGTCACGGAAAATTCCGATTTGTTTCGCAATAGCTGTTGCCGTGATTTTATGGTCGCCCGTAATCATTACAGGCTTTATTCCCGCACGGATAGCGTCGGCTACGGCTTGCTTTGACTCCTCTCTGGGAGGGTCAATCATTGCTACAAGACCTATGAAAATATAGTCATATTCAGTATCGACGCTCAGCTTTTCGTCCGACTCTTTATACGCGAATGTCAGAACACGCAGACCGTTCTCTGAATACTTTTTATTCTGTTCGAGAATTAATTTTTTGTCCTCTTCGGTTATCGGACGAACTCCGTCCTTTGTTGCAATGCTTATGCAGCGGTCGAGTATAACATCAAGGGCGCCCTTTGTAAGAATATGATTTTGACCGTGCATTTTATATTTGGTGCTCATCATCTTTCTGTCGGAGTCAAACGGAACCTCTTCCACTCGTGAAATTCCGCTTCTCATAACATTTTCATCAAGTCCCATATTTCGGAAAGTTTCAAGCAATGCGTATTCTGTCGGGTCACCTATTCCCTTTCCGTCTACAATACTTGAATCATTATTGAGCACCATATCATAGAGCAAATGCCTGTGGCTTTCGTACTTTAAATCAAGCTGATCCTCACGGATACTTTCTCCGTTTACATAGATTTTTTGCACAGTCATCTTGTTCTGCGTCAGCGTACCTGTTTTGTCGGAGCATATTACGGATACGCATCCAAGGCTTTCTACAGCTTTTAAGTCTTTTATAACCGCATTTTCTCTCGCCATTTTTTGTGTACCCATAGCCTGAACAATGGTGACAATGGAACTAAGCGCTTCGGGGATAGCGGCAACAGCGAGCGCAACGGCAAACATAAGAGCATTTAGGATTTTTTCCTGGTTGAATCCAACCTCTCCAACCGAATAATTTTGCCACAGGTTAAGAACAAATACAACGGCACAAATTATAAGAATAACTGTTGCGAGCACTTTTGAGAACTTGTCGAGACTTTGCTGAAGCGGCGTTTTCTTTTCCTTTGCCGCATTCATAAGAGAAGCTATTTTGCCGATTTCGGTATTCATTGCGGTAGAAGTAACTGCCACCAAGGCTCTGCCGTAGGTTACAAGACTGCCTGAAAACACCATATTTGTCCTGTCGGCAAGCGGAACCTCACCGTCAATTACAGCGTCGGTTTTATCTACATTTGTTGATTCACCCGTAAGCGAGCTTTCGTTAACCTGCAAAGAGTAGCTGTTGATTATTCTTCCGTCTGCAACAATCAAATCGCCTGCTTCAAGGACAATTATATCTCCCTCAACAACATCTTTTGAGTCAATTTCAATCTTTTGACCGTCACGGATTACCTTTGCGCTTGGAGATGACAAAGATTTTAAGCTTTCAAGAGATTTTTCAGCCTTAATGTGCTGAACAGTTCCGAGAATTGCATTTAGTATGATAACTGCAAAAATAACAATAGTGCTTTCAATATTTCCCGAAAACATTGAAATTATTGCGGCTATTATCAAAATGATTACAAGAAAATCTATAAACTGGCTTAAAAACACCTGCAAAACAGATTTTTTCTTTCCCTCTTCCAAGACATTCTTACCGTTTTTCTCTAAAAGCTCCTGTGCCTTTTGAGATGAAAGTCCGTCACTTGTTACGCCGAGGGTGTCTAAAACCTCTTGCTTTGACATCTGATACCAATTTTTCATAATAATCCTCCGTTGACTTTAGGGAAATAAAAAAGTCGAGTACCTCGACACGCAATTAGAGCAGACAGATTGATATTATCAAACCTTATCTGCCCGACCGTTTTCGAGCAGTTTCCTATAAAGTAAAAGAGACTTTTATTGCAAAAGACAAAAAGTCCATGCAATAAAAGTCTCGTTCTTTAAGATATAACCGATACCCAAGCGGGTATGTACTGACGATTAATATCACAGATTATCTGCGAACTACTCCCCTTTAGAATGTTTGTATTATATCATATCGACTTAAAGTTGTCAACCTATTACACGCTGTCCTAATTATTTTTTTCTTTACTGTTTTTAGGTTGGCTTTTCATAACAAAAATTATACCTATTAGTGCCAAAAAACATCCGCCCGCCGAAAAAACAGCGGAAAAATATATTTGCTCAAACAAATATGCGGTAATTATCGCCGCGATAAATAACGCGATACACACCATAAGTAAAATAAAACCCGTTTTATAAAGTCCGTTCATTTTTGTACTGCCACGCATGATTTTAACGCCTTTCAGTTGAGATTATTTGCAATATCGGCAAAATTTTGAAGCGAAAGCTGTTCCGCTCTCGCATTTTGTGAAACACCCGACTTTTCAAGAATTTCAAAAGCCTTAGCCTTATTGATTGACAAGCCTGAGCTTATGGAATTTGAAATAACCTTCCGCCTTTGAGAAAACGCCGCCTTAACAACGGAAAAGAACTTCTTTTCATCAATAACCTTAACGGGCGGTTCATCTAAAATATTTAATCTTATAACAGCGGAGTCAACCTTTGGCGCAGGCATAAAAGAGCCTGAGCTGACAGTAAAAAGCATTTCGGGCTTCGCGTAATAATTGACAGACACGGTAACCGCTCCGCTCTGCCGAGAGCCCACCTCGGCGCATATTCTCTGCGCCGCTTCTTTCTGAACCATAACGGTAATTGCCGAAACAGGGAGTTTATCCTCCAAAAGCTTCATAATAACGGGAGAAGTGATATAGTAAGGCAAATTAGCACAAACTACGACTTCCATCCCTGAAAATTCATCCTCAATCAGCTTGTTAAGGTCAATTTTGAGTACATCGGCATTAATCACCTTTAAATTGTCATACTCTGACAATGTTTCATCAAGCACGGGCAAAAGTCGTTTGTCAAGCTCTATCGCAACTACCTTATCCGCAAGCTTGCAAAGCTCATTTGTAAGCACGCCTATGCCGGGGCCTATCTCAATTACTCCTACTCCCTCATCGGCTCCCGAAAGCTCTGCCATTCTCGGGCAGACAGTCGGATTGATCAAAAAGTTCTGCCCCAGTGATTTTGAAAAAGTAAAGCCGTGTCGGCTTAATATGTTTTTAATTGTGCCTATATCGGATAATCTGTTCATTTTAATATTCTTAAACCTTTCGGATATTTGTTTTTAAGCCTTGAGTTTGACGCTTTTCCGAATCCCAGCGTCATAGATTCCACGCAAACTGCGGTAAATCCTTTTTTGTCGCTTGGCACCGCAATTTCTTCGCCGTGCATAAAGGCCTTAATTTCTTCGCTGTCTGCTTTAAAATTCACATAGCTCTTACAGTTTTCAAGCCTTGCGGCGGCAAATACGCTGTGGTGAGGCTCTATCCTGTTTTTCATAATTTCTCCGAGAATGACCCCGCAGCGTAAAACAGACAAGCCCTTTACATCAAAATTAAATTTCCGTGGAAATATTAGTATTTTATTATTTATAACATTTATATTTTCTCCGAACGGACGATCATAAAACAAACTGTCATAAAAACCCAGTGCATCTTTGCTGACTTTTTCGGGCAGAACAACGGGGTTGTGCGATTTTACATTATTGCCTTTTTTTCGTAGTCTTGCGGCAAAATGCCCCTCTCCTCCGTCCATCGGAAATATTCTGCGTGCATATTTAAGCGTTGGGCGGCCGAAATTTACGCCTGCGTCCTCAAGCTCAAAATCGGGATTTTGCTTGAGAAAACGAGTAATAACGCCCTCGTTTTCTTCAACCGAAAATGTGCAGGTAGAATAAACAAGAACGCCCGACGGCTTGAGCGCACGCTTTGCGCTCTCAAGAATGTTGAGCTGACGAACCGCACAGCTTTTTACATGCTCCTCGCTCCACTCGTTTTGTGCCTCCTGATTTTTTCTAAACATACCCTCGCCGCTGCACGGGGCGTCAACCAAAACCTTGTCAAATTTGTTTTCAAGCCTTTGGCACAGTATATCGGGATGACAATTTGATACTACGGCGTTTGAAACGCCCATACGCTCAATATTCGATAAAAGAATATTTGCTCGGTTTTTTACAATCTCATTGCTCCACAAAAGTCCGCTTCTGCCAAGCTTTGCGGCAATCTGAGTGCTCTTTCCTCCCGGAGCCGCACATAAATCAAGTACAAAATCATCTTTTTCTACCCCAAGCATTTCAACAGCAGAGGTAGCAGACGGCTCCTGAATGTAAAACGCACCGCAGTGATGAAGAGGGCTGTTGCCGAGAGATGTAATATTTTGCGGAATATAGTATCCCTCATTGCAAAAAGGCGTTCTTTCGGCCTTAAAATCAAGCAGCGGCAAAAGCTTTTCGGGAGTAGTTTTTAATGTGTTTACACGAAGTCCTCTGAAATTGTCGGACTCATAATATTTTAAAAATTCGTTGTATTCATCACCGAGAAGTGATTTCATTTTTAATAAAAATTTATTCATTTGAATAATTCCTAATTTTAGGTTAATAATAAGGTCAAAGGGAGGTGCTAAAAATGGATTTTAAGCAGAACCAAGAAATGAAGCACAACAACAACCAGAACAAGAGCCAGCAGAATAATCAGAACAAAGAACAGAAAAACTGCCAGAATAAAACTCAGCAGAACAGCGGCCAGAATAAGAAGTAATTTTTTTGCCGCTGTTACAAGCCGTGAATGCCGAAACATTCACGGCTTGTAGTTTTTTACTTAATTAATATCCGTATTCTTCTCCGATTATAATTACTTTAATTCGGTTGAGGTGACGCTGCTGTGCACAAACAACATAATTACAGCAAATTCTTCCGTCGCTGTGACAGCCGTCGCACATCTCGGCTCCGTCGTGTACGAGTGATACACAGCTACCCTCTTTTGCACAGTATGTATCACAGTTAAGTCTTACCGTATTCTTCGGTGCCGCAACAGTTTTAACACGCTTTACGGCTTCATCGAGATTTTTTACCAGCTTGTTTATTCCGCAGACAACAACAACGCTCTTAGGACCGTAAAGGATAGCGGCAACACGGTTAGAGTTACCGTCAACATTATAAAGCTCGCCGTTTTCTGTTAATGCGTTTGTGCTTGTAAAGAATGCGTCGGCAGAAAAAGTCTTGCGGTAAACCTCCTCTACTTCTTCACGGGTAATACCCTGTGCTGTTCTGTCAAGGTAGTTATAATCGGCGGAAGTGATTATATCATAAATTCCCGTTTCCTTTAATGTTACCGAACCGCCGCTTGAGATAACATCATTCTTCTTTATAAGCGTCTTGACAAGCTCACACGCCTCTTCCTTTGTATTGCAGAAATAAGGCTCCATTTTATTACGCTTTAGATTAAGCATAGTTTTATCTATTTTTGCTTTAAGTTCTTCAGTCACTTTAATGTCTCCTTTACATAAATTCTTATTTATATTATACAATACATTTCATAATTTGGCAACGCAAAAAGGGTGCAAAGCGATAATATACGCTTCGCACCCTTATGTTACGGTTCAACAAACGGTACATTAAAATACTGCGCAATAGACTGTGACAAACTTCTCGCGATATTGTCAATATTATCTCTGATCCATTGTGCCTCCGACGGATTATCGTGGTATGCTACCTCTATTAAAGCGGCAGGTGCGGCTGTTCTGCGAACCTCCGCAAGAGAAGTTGTCGGAATTATCTCTATGTTTGTTGGGTCGTAATAGGTATTTTCATAATTATCTTGCAGTATCTGAGCAAATCTCTTTCCGTTTGTACTAGTGGGGTAATAATAAATATCAGCACCTGTAAACTGTCCTGCTGAATTTTCGGGAGCCGCATTGCTGTGAATTGCAAGGTGAAGTTCGGGCGATTTTTGATTTGAGTCCGCTATCGCCTGCGACAAAGACATTTCGGGATTATTGCGGTAAAACTGAATGCCGCTTGCCGTTAGATACGGCTCCATAGCGTCTGCTATTAAATTCATATAATATTCCTCGTTGCCCCCGTCCACATAAGGATTAAACTGCTGCAGCGACGGGCTTAGATATACTGTAGGCATATAGATTTCCCCTTTTGCAATATTCTACATTACATATAATATTACTGAGTAAATATTTTGCGACAAAAAAATTTAATGATTTTTCTTTTTGGGGCGGTTAAATTTTTTCCTGATAAAGGCGTATATCGACTTAAACTTAAAGTTTTTTATTTTTTCGTGATATACATAATTAATTTCGGCACAAACCATAAGGCATATCATACAAAAATACAGCCATATCATAATACCCGCAAGAGCGGTAAGACCACCGTAGATTGAAAATCCGTTAAAATTATCAACATAAATTGAAATACCGAATGAAAGTGCATACCAGGAAAGCGTACACAAGAACGCACCGGGAAGCTGATATTTAAAACCGTATTCCTTGTGCTCTGCACGGCTTATGTTCGGAAAATTTCGGTACAAAAGTCCGAACAAAACGACGAGAAATGCAAAAATCAAAAAATATCTCAAATGAAAAATCAGTGCGACAATATCGGGGAGATATTTCAGATACGGCGAAAGCCATTCGTTTATAGATGAACCGAGGACAATAATTACAAGAGAAACAAGAATTATTGCAAAAAAGGCTATTGTATAAAACATCGCTCTTACACGCAAAAACAACCAGCTTCTGTTTTCGTATGCGTCGTAAATCCTGTTAAGACCGTTTGTAATTGCGTAAATTCCCTGCGCGGCAGACCAGAGAGTTACAATAAGTGTAATCAAAGAGATTCCCACCGAGTTTTTATAAGCATTAGTCAGAAAATCGGTTATTTCCGTAACAATCTCCTGTGAGAAAATCCCGCTCAGGCCTTTTTCTATAAAATCAACGGGAATATGCAGGTTTTGAAGAACGGATACAATAAACATTGAAAGAGGGACAGACGAAAGTATAAGGAAAAAGGCTGATTGACCTGCGATTGCGAAAATATTATCGTGAATGCATTTGCTTGTGATAGGTTCAAATCTATCAATAATTTTCATTACAAAATCAAGAAAACGCTTTTTGGATTTCAAACCTGTCCCCTCCTCTCTGTTTAATTCACAAATAACAAAAATTACTTTCCGTTCTTTCTTTGCTGAACATTATATGAAAGCCGAGTAATAATTTTTTCGCTTGCGAAATGCTCAAAAAACTTGACCGCTTTCATCTCAAAGCCGGGCGTTATGATCACCTTGTGTTTTAATGTTTTGTCCACTGCGTATTTTGCGACATATTCGGGGGTAAGTCCCCTAACGCAAAATTTAACATTCGCAACATCGTTAAAATTTGTCCTCACAGGACCCGGGCAAAGCACCGAAACACCTACATTTGATTTATCCCGCCTTAGCTCCTCGTGAATTGCCTGTGTAAGACGGACTACATAATTCTTTGATGCGTAGTAGCTTGAAAATGTAGGGCCTGCCACAAAGCCTGCCGCCGACCCGACATTAAGAATGAATCCGCTGTCACGCTTTATCATGTCCTGCAAAAACAGCTTAGTAAGAACATGAACAGCCACAACATTTGTGTGGATAAGCCCGATTTCCTTTTCAAGCGGAACATCGCAAAATTTTCCGTAAGCTCCGAAACCCGCGTTATTAACCAGGAAATCTATTTTTTCTCCCTTTAAATGCTCATACAAATCAAAGCTGTCCTGTTCTCTGCAAAAATCAAGCGTGATGACCCGAACGCTTACATTTTTTATCTCATCTCTAAGCTCATAAAGCTTCTTTGTATTTCTTGCAACGACTATCAGATCATAGCCCATTGTCGCAAGATATTTCGCAATTTCTCTGCCTATTCCGGAGCTTGCACCGGTTATTAACGCCTTCATAATTACTCCTTCTCGGCAGTAACGCACATCCAGCCTGTGCTGCTTTTTGTGTATGTCCTTATATTCTGATAGCCTGCATGGAGCAGTATATCAGTAATATCCTCCTTAGATACTGCCTTGATTCCCAAAAGATTTTCGACCTTGTCCCATTTATGCGGTTTTTCTTCGCTTGTAACCATTTCAAACACAAGCAGTAATTTGCCGCAAGGCTTTAATACCCTGTAAATTTCCTTGAGATCGTTTAGCTTGTCCTGCCAAAAATAATATGTTTCAACAGCCGTTACAATATCAAATTTATTTTCTTCAAACGGAAGCGCAGATACAGACCCCTGTAATATTGCAGCCTTGCCGCACATAATATTATTTTTGTTAAGCTTTTTTGATTTTTCAACGCAAAGCTCTGAATAATCCACTCCGAAAACTTTGCCGTTTCCAACCTTTTCACAGAGTTTTGAGACTGTTTTTCCTCC
>CALYBM010000068.1 GCA_944412525.1 uncultured Ruminococcus sp.
CTGTGGTGTTCGGTGAAATAGGTCTTGCAGGAGAGATAAGGGCTGTTTCACAGACACAAATGAGAATTAACGAGGCAGTAAGACTTGGATTTAATAAAATCATACTTCCTTATCACAATCTAAAAGGCGTACACTGTGACAATGCACAGCTTATCGGAGTAAAGAATATCAGGCAGGCATTTGAGGCTTTGTGCATATGAGTACATTTGTAATGTCGGACAAGTATCCGTGTTTTACCGCTGAGATTAAAAAACGCGGCTATTCTGTAATTTTCAGTGATAAGATTAATATTTTCCCGAAGCCTGAACAGAATCACGCTGATATGCAGATTTTACCGATTAATGACAGGATATTTATACTTAACGAGTGCAGTCAGCTTGCAAAAAAACTTCCGCCGGAAAAGTTGATGTTTTGCAGCAAAAGGGTAGGGAGAGAGTATCCCGAAAATATATTGCTCAATTTTCTGTACCTTAACAACAAATTATACGGAAAAATATCGGCTATAGATAACATCCTGTTATCATATTGTGATACAAACAATATTAAAACAGTCAATGTAAATCAAGGGTATGCACGCTGTTCAACACTCGTCGTAAATAATAATTCGGTAATAACCTCCGATATGTCTATAGCAAAAACATTAGAGAAAAATGGGGTAGAGGTGCTGCTGATTTCGGCAGGTCATATAATTTTAGACGGATATGACTATGGATTTATCGGAGGTGCAAGCGGAAGAATAAATGAAAATACAATAGTATTTTTCGGGAATGTAAAAAATCACCCTGATTATGATAAGATTGAAAATTTTTGCAAAAAACATAGTATGAATATAAATATATTATGTAAAGATATCCCCCTGACCGATATAGGGGGTATGGTACAAATAAAATAAATGCAAGTTAGCGGTAAACAAAAACGACAACGATTTTTTCGTTGTCGTTTTTTCATGTAATGTATGAAAAAAATTAAAGTCGTAATTTTACTTAACAAATTTTTCGATCCCTAAAACATAATCACTTGAAACCTTATACAAGCAGCACAAAGCAATCAAGTGACGAATCGGAAGTTCACGCTTACCGCTCTCATACTTACTGTATTGCTCCTGCCGTGTGTGAAGTATAAAGGCAATTTGTTCTTGTGTATATCCGTTTTTTAATCTTAGTTCTTTGAGCCTTTTATAATAATCCATATTGGTACCTCGATATTAAATATTACTATTTGTATTATTAACATAATTATAACATGTTAATATGTCCAAATGCAACTAAATTTTATGTTAAAACAAATGTTAAAATCAAATTTATCAATTATACAAAATACATTTGTTAATGTTAATATGTCTTTTCGCAACTTAATTTAATTAAATATGCAATTAAATCAATAATTAATATTGAGATTTTGCAAATAAAAATTGCATAAATAGTAGATAATTTAAAGATTTCCCAAAATTTCTTAATTTTTTTGCAAGAATATGATATTTATTGTTGCAAAATTCTTGAAAATATAGTATTATTATAAAGTCGGCGGTTGTGTATGTATTACGCTGCACCGTTGGTAGAAAATCTGTAAATTTTTTTAAATTTAAGGAGGCACATACAATGTCGTATGTAAGTGAACAGCTTGAAAAGCTAAAAGCAAAAAATCCGAGCGAGCCGGAATTTATTCAGGCAGCAACAGAAGTTCTTACTTCTCTTGAACCGGTATTCGAGAAGAACCCGAAGTACCAGGAGGCAGGTATCCTCGAAAGAATTACAGAGCCTGAAAGAGTTGTAATGTTCCGTGTTCCTTGGGTTGATGATAACGGCAAGGTTCAGGTTAACCGTGGCTTCAGAGTACAGTTTAACAGTGCTATCGGTCCCTATAAGGGCGGTTTAAGACTTCATCCGTCCGTTAACCTCGGCGTAATTAAATTCCTCGGTTTTGAGCAGATCTTTAAGAACTCTCTCACAGGTCTTCCCATCGGCGGCGGCAAAGGCGGCTCTGACTTTGATCCTAAGGGCAAGAGCGACAACGAAGTTATGGCATTCTGCCAGAGCTTTATGACAGAGCTTTGCAGACACATCGGTGCTGACACAGATGTACCTGCAGGTGATATCGGTACAGGTGCCCGTGAAATCGGCTATATGTTCGGTCAGTACAAGAGAATTAAGAATGTATATGAGGGCGTGCTCACAGGTAAGGGTCTTAACTGGGGCGGTTCACTTGCAAGAACAGAAGCTACAGGATACGGACTTCTCTACCTCACAGAGGCTATGCTCAAAGACAACGGCAAAGACATCAACGGTGCTACTGTTTGTGTATCAGGTGCAGGTAATGTTGCTATCTATGCTACTCAAAAGGCTAATCAGCTCGGAGCTAAAGTTGTAACAATGTCTGATTCAACAGGCTGGATTTACGATGCTGAGGGTATTGACCTTGACGCTATTAAGGAAATCAAAGAAGTTAAGAGAGCTCGTCTTACGGAGTACAAGAACTATCGTCCTAACTCTGAGTATCACGAGGGCAAGTTTGACTGGTCAGTTAAGTGTGATGTTGCTCTTCCGTGTGCAACTCAGAATGAGCTTAACGAAGAAGACGCTAAGAGACTTATCGCTAACGGCTGCTATGCAGTTGCCGAGGGCGCAAATATGCCTACAACTCTTGAAGCTACAAAGGCACTTCAGGACGCAGGTATCCTTTTTGCTCCCGGTAAGGCTGCAAATGCAGGCGGCGTAGCTACTTCAGCTCTTGAAATGAGCCAGAACTCAATGAGACTTTCTTGGACATTTGAAGAAGTTGACGCAAAGCTTAAGGACATCATGGTTAATATCTACAATAACATTTCTGCTGCTGCAAAGAAATACGGCTATGAGGGCAACTATGTAGTAGGCGCCAACATTGCAGGTTTTGAAAAGGTTGCAGATTCAATGATTGCACAGGGTGTTTGCTAATCATTTATAAATGCGTTAAAAATCAGCAGGTCAGTTATTTGGCCTGCTGTTTTCTGTAAGAGGAAAAAGTATGAAATTATCAAAGATATACTCTATAGAAATTCTAAATAAAATAGAAAAACTGTATTATAATTCATTTCCTAATAATGAAAGAAAACCTTTTAAGTTAATTTTAGATAAATGTAAGCAGAATAAAATGGAATTAATCGCCATTACAGGGGACAGCGATGAATTTTTAGGGCTCGCAATAACTATTTTATATGAAGATATTGTAATTCTTGATTATTTTGCTATATCACCTAATTACAGAGGTAAAAATATCGGTTCAGAGGCTTTACAGAAAATTTTTAATCTCTATGAAGATAAACGACTTTTGCTTGAAATTGAGGATCCTGATGTGGTATCTGAAAATCAGGCTGAACGAATTCGCAGAAAATCTTTTTACTTAAAAAACAATATGACTGTAATGCCGTATAAAATAAGTTTGTTTGATATTCAGATGGAAGTTTTAACATATAATTGCTTTGTATCATTTGAAGACTATCACAGCGTATTTGAAAATGTATTTGATAAATCAGTATCGGATAAAGTTAAATTAATTTAAATATTAAAATTAATAAATTATATTTTATACACTTATTATTATAATAATCGTTACATCAAAGTTTAAATCGACCGATTTACTTAATTAATAAAATACTGCACGTTCGATTAATTCGGCTTAGTTAAGATATTGCACTAAAAGGCTGGAATTACTTAAATTATGATATTTGCAATCCCCCGAATTATACAAAATATTCATTTTGTATAATTTTCTGTATAGGAATTATACTATATTTTTTTATGCTATAATACTTGTAAGAGTTATTTGCAGTGTCTGTTCCCGTCACTCAGGCGATCTGATATAAAACTCATATTAAATCATATATGTTTTCATTTTAATATTTTTTATAAAGGCTGTGGATTATATGGCGGCATCCTTCCGTGACGAGGCTCCTCAAATTTTAAAAGATTATTTGTTTTATCTTGAAACTATAAAATTAAAATCTAAAAAAACCGTTGACGAATACTTTATAGATTTACGGACTTTTTTCAGATACATTAAAAAGTCTCGAAAGTTAGTCAGCGATGATACTGAATTTGAAAAAATTAAAATTGACGATGTTGACTTAAGTCTTATTAAATCAATCACTCTCAATGACGCTTACGCCTATATGGATTACCTCTATCGCGACCGTCATAATCAAAGTGCAGCTCGTGCAAGAAAATGCTCAAGCCTTAAAGGATTTTTTGATTTTATTTTTTCTAAAAAGCATCTTATTGACTCTGATCCAATGGCACAGCTTGAAATGCCGAAAAAGAAAAAATCGCTTCCTAAATATCTAACTCTTGAACAAAGCATTGAACTGTTAAACGCGGTTGACGGAAAATATAAAGAGCGTGACTACGCTATCCTTACCCTATTCCTCAACTGCGGATTGCGTGTTTCGGAAATGGCGGCTTTAAATTACACGGATATTCGTTCCGACAATACGATGAGAATTATCGGTAAAGGTAATAAGGAGCGCATTGTTTACTTGAATTCTGCCTGTATAGATGCTATAAATGATTATATGAAAGTACGCCCTGTTGATGATGTTAAGGATAAAAAAGCTCTATTCATCAGCAGAAATCATAACCGCTTATCAGTAAAAATGATTCAGGCTATGGTGTATAAGTATCTTGCTAAAATCGGTCTTGAGGCACAGGGATATTCCTGTCATAAGCTAAGACACACCGCCGCAACACTTATGTATCAGCACGGAGGTGTAGATGTCAGAATTTTAAAAGAAGTATTGGGACACGAAAACCTCGGAACTACCGAAATATACACGCATTTAAGCTCAGAACAAATGAAAAATGCGGCGGATTCCAATCCGCTCTCTAAAATAAAAAAGAAAAACGATTAAATATCAAAAGGACAAGCGATTTCATTTGCGCTTGTCCTTTTAATATGCCGTGTTAAATATCGTTTCTTACGAGATCCTCATAGCTTTCACGTTTAATAATAACGCGTGATTTTCCGTTATTGACCATTACCATTGCAGGTCTCGGAATTCTGTTATAATTTGAAGCCATAGAGTAGTTGTACGCACCTGTTGATAAAACAGCAATCGTGTCCCCTACCTCAACATTCGCAACCTTTGTATGCTCCTGAATAAGATCACCGCTTTCACAGCACTTGCCTGCGATTGTTACGGTTTCATCAGGCTCTTTGTCTGCTTTACCTGCATTCAAAACCGTGTAATCGGACTGATAAAGTGCATAACGGATATTGTCGGTCATACCGCCGTCGATTGAAACATAAGTTCTTGCGTTTGGAATTACCTTCTTACCGCCGACAGTATACAATGTAATTCCTGCTTCACCCACAACCGATCTGCCGGGCTCTATATAAATAAACGGAACGGGAAGACCGTATTCGTCAGATTTCGCCTTGACAGCAACAGAAACCTTTTCCATGTAATTTTCATACGGAACAGGCTCATCCTTGCTTGTA
>CALYBM010000069.1 GCA_944412525.1 uncultured Ruminococcus sp.
GGGGGGCCCATTGTGGCCCCTCAGCTTGACTGCATTTTGATGACGCCCGTCTGTCCCCATTCGCTGTTTTCACGCTCTGTTCTCTTTGACGGCAACTCGGTTTTGTCGGTTTCGGTAAAAATTCCGAGCGAGTGCTGCTGCGTGCTAACCGTTGACGGCGAGAAAAATGTTGATATTCTTGCCGAAGACACGGTGATTATTAAGAAATCCGATTTAAAGCTCAAGCTTCTTTCCATAAACAAGCGTAATTTTTACAGAAAGCTAAACGAAAAGCTAAAGGAGAGGGAAATCTGATGAAATCAGGAAGACATGCAAAAATTCTCGATATAATAAGCGAGTACCGCATAGAAACGCAGGACGAGCTTCTCAAACGCCTTAAAGACGAGGGCTACAAGGCTACTCAGGCTACAATTTCCCGCGATATAAAGGATTTAAGGCTTGTCAAAACTCTCGGCTCCGACGGAAAGTACCGCTATACTGCCGGTTCAAGGTCTTCATCGGACATTCGTTCAAACTTTGCCGCACTTTTTTCCTCTTCGGTAAGCTCAATAGAAGCCGCTCAAAATATCGTTGTAATAAAAACGCTCAGCGGAATGGCACAGGCTGTTTGTGCGGCACTCGACTCAAATAATTTTACTGCCGTTGTCGGAACAATAGCGGGCGACGATACGATTTTTATTGCCTGCCGTTCGGCACAGCTTGCCGAAAGCCTTATTGAGGAACTTAAAAAGCTTATTTAATTTGGGTGAAATAAATGCTACAGACTTTGTATATTGAAAATATTGCCGTCATAGAAAAAACATCAATCGAGTTTAACCGAGGACTCAATGTTTTGACGGGCGAAACAGGTGCCGGCAAAAGTATCATAATCGACGCAATCAACGCAGTTATGGGACACAGAACATCTAAGGATATTATCAGAACGGGCGAACAGTCGGCTTTTGTAAGTGCACAATTTGAAAATATAAACGGCGAGGTGTCAAAAAAGCTTGAGGAGCTTGGTTTTTGCGATGACGAAGGCACTCTTGTTTTGCAAAGGACGCTCAATGCGTCGGGCAAGAGCGTGTGCAAAATAAACGGAAAGCCCGCAACGGTTTCTATGCTCAAAGAGCTTTCGGGTTATATCATTAATATTCACGGTCAGCACGAAAGCTACGAGCTGTTTTCACCCGATACTCATATCGACTATATCGACCGTTACGGCAAATGCGATAAACTTTTGGCTGAGTATCAGGAAAAATACAGAGAATATAAAATTCTCAAAAAGAAATTAGACGAAGCAAACACCGACGACAGAGAGCGGCTGCATGAAATAGATTTGCTGACTTTTCAGGTAAATGAGCTTTCTCAGGCGGATGTAAAGGCAGGAGAAGAGGAGCAGCTCAGGGCAGAGCGTACAGCGCTTTTAAGCGTTGAAAAGATTTTTTCTCTCTTAAATGACGCAAAAATATATCTTTCGGGAAATGATAATTTCACGGGCGGAATAGACGCGGTAGATTCGGCGTGCAGCGATGTCCAAAAGGCGAGTGAATACAACGCCGAATACAGTGCTGTTTCTGACGCTCTTTCGGACGCATACTACAACCTGCGTGACTGTGCCGAGAACATAAGCGATGCAATAGATAACCTTGAGAGCGATCCGCAAAGGCTTGAAGAAATTGAGGAAAGACTTGACCTGTTAAGCACTCTTTCAAGAAAATACGGCTGTCCGAGCGATGAACTGGGTGATCTTTTGCAAAAGCTTGAAACAAGGCTTGACGAGCTTGTAAATTTTGATAAAAACCGTGACGAGCTTATAAATGCGGTGCAGAAATCAGAGTCTGTTTTAATGAAAGCGGCAGTCGCATTAAGTGAAAAGCGTAAAAAGTCTGCGGCTGAATTTTCAAAAAGGGTCAAGGAAGAAATGAGCTTTTTGAATATGCCCAATGTCGAGCTTGTGGCAGAGTTTGAACAGATTGATTTTACCTCCAAGGGAATTGATAAGGCGGAGCTTTTAATATCGGCAAACCCGGGTGAAACGCCCAGACCCGTTGCAAAGATTGCGTCGGGCGGCGAACTGTCCCGTATGATGCTTGCCATTAAAACGGTGCTCTCACAGTCCGATACCGTAGATACTCTGATATTCGACGAGGTTGACACGGGCATATCGGGCTCTGCGGCTCAAAAGGTAGGATTTAAGCTCAAGCAGGTGTCTGAAAACTCTCAGGTGCTTTGCGTTACTCATCAGGCACAGATAGCAGCGCTTGCCGACTATCATTACCTTATTTCAAAGCAAATCGACGGCGGCAGAACATTTACCGATGTTTCCGTGCTAGATTACGAGGGACGAAAAAACGAGCTTGCCCGCATAATCGGCGGTGTAAACATTACCGATGCCGCACTGTCCCACGCAGAGGCAATGCTCAGAGAAAACAGGGACTGATATAATTACCGTAAAGACGAAAGGAAGAGGCAGTGTTGAAGCTGTGGACAGTGTCAAAGCTTAATAAGGCTGAAGCTCTTGAGATACAAAATAAATATAATCTTCCGCCGATAATTGCGATGCTGCTTCAGATCAGAAACATAAAATCGGCTGAGGAAATCGAGGATTTTCTGTACAACGAATCTCAAATAAATTCTCCTTTTGAGATAAAGGATATGGACAGGGCGGTAACACGAATAAAAAGAGCCATAGACAGCGGCGAGCTTATCTGCGTTTACGGCGATTACGACGCCGACGGAGTTACCTCAACCGCATTACTCTATTCCTATCTCGATGCTGTGGGCGCAAATGCGATGTACTACATACCGTCACGCGAAACAGAGGGCTACGGTATGAATGTGTCGGCAGTTGACTTTCTCAAGGAAAAGGGCGTGGGCTTAATCGTAACCGTTGACAACGGTATTGCCGCTGCCCGTGAGATTGATTATGCGTCGTCACTCGGAATCGACACGGTTGTAACCGACCACCATATGCCTCAGGAAACACTTCCGAACGCGTATGCCGTTGTTGATCTGCACAGAGCGGACTGCCAAAGCAGGTTTAAAGAGCTGTGCGGCGCAGGCGTTGCGTTTAAACTTGTTATGGCGCTTGAGGGTGAGTACGGTGATGTCGATTCTCTGCTTGACAATTATGCCGATTTATTAAGTATTGGTACGATAGGTGATATAGTAGAGCTTAAAGGCGAAAACAGGGTTTTTGTCAAGCGTGGACTCCAAAGCATTGAAAACGGTGACAGAGTCGGAATAGCGGCACTTGTTTCGGGTTCGGGGCTTGCCGACAGGAAGCTTTCGGCAGGCAATGTATCATTTACGCTTGTACCGAGAATAAACGCGGTCGGCAGACTTGAATCGTCGGGCAAATCCGTTGAGCTTTTGCTCACCGATGACGAGGTGACGGCAAATGAAATTTCGCTTGAACTTTGCGAGGACAACTCACAGCGCAAACAGCTCGAAACACAAATTCTTGAAGAAATAGACAAACAGATAATCGAAAATCCATCGCTCGTATATGACAGAATAATTGTTATCGACGGCGAAAACTGGCATCAGGGCGTGATCGGCATTGTTGCCTCCCGTGTAAAAGATATATACGGAAAGCCGACAATAATCATATCCCGCAGCGGGGATACCGCAAAGGCTTCGGGACGAAGCGTGGAGGGCTTTTCGCTTTGCGACGCGGTATTTGCCTGCTCGGATCTGCTCACTCATTACGGCGGTCACCCCATGGCGGTGGGACTGTCGCTTGACAGCTCAAACATTGATGCGTTTCGCAAAAAAATCAATCGGTACGCAAATTCATTTTCGGATATGCCTTTTGATAAGCTTTGCATTGAGTGTAAGCTAAATCCCGCTTTTATAAATGTCGATCTTGTGCAGTCGCTTTCGTATTTACAGCCGTTCGGGGCAGGTAATCCTACGCCCGTGTTTGGACTTTATTATATGACGGTAGATGATATTATTCCTTTATCGAATAATAAGCACCTTAAGCTTTTGCTTTCAAGAAACAATGCACGGCTTTATGCTCTTTACTTTTTTATGTCATCAGAGCAGTTTCCGTACAAAAAGGGTGATGTGCTTGACTTTGCCGTAACTTTGGATACAAACGAATATAACGGCAACATAAGCGTTTCCGTTATCATAAAGGCGGTTAAGGCAAGCTCTGATGATACCGAAGAAATTTTAAAAAGCAAGCGGATTTTTGAGGATTTTTGCATCGGCAAACCTCTTACCCGTCAGCAGCTTAGCTCAATAACGCCGAGCAGAGATGATTTTGCGTTGCTGTACAGATTTTTAAAATCCTGCGGCAAATACGAGTTTCCGTGCGATACTCTTGTACATAAGCTTGACAACAGGCTTTCTTTTGGTAAAATAAAAGTTATACTCAAGGCTATGAGTGAACTCGGACTGATAAGTTACAGCGAGGGGTTAAAGTCGGGTTTTATAGCCGTAAACAATGTTTCGGGCAAGGTATCGCTTGATTCTTCACCGATAATAAAAAAATTAAATGAGGAGTGTCATTGTGAGTAAGTATTCAAATATTGCTCATTATCAGGATTTTTCGGAGCTGAAAAAAATATTGGAGCATTCCGGAAATTCCTACGATATGGAGCTGATTACAAAAGCATATAAGCTTGCGGAAGAATCTCACGGTGACCAGCGCAGAGTTTCGGGAATACCGTATATACTTCATCCCACCTCGGTTGCGTGTATTCTTGCCGAGCTTGGTATGGACACGGAATCAATCTGCGGTGCTTTGCTGCACGATGTTGTCGAGGACACTCCCGTAACACTTGACGAAATCGCAAAAGGTTTCGGCAAGGATGTAGCAAAGCTTATTGACGGCGTAACCAAAATTTCAAAAATTCCTTATTCAACAAGAGAACAGCAGCAGGCGGAAAACATCAGAAAAATGCTTATCGCGATGGCTGACGATATAAGAGTAATCATCATAAAGCTTGCGGACAGACTGCATAATATGCGTACAATGGATTGTATGCCCGAACAAAAGCGCAGGGATAAATCACTTGAAAATATGCAGGTTTTTGCTCCCATTGCTCACCGTTTGGGTATCAAAACCATTAAAGATGAGCTTGAGGACCGTTCGCTTCAGTACCTTGATCCTATCGGCTACAAGGAAATCGAGGACGCTCTGCTTATGAACGAAGAGGGCAGAGATAAATTTATTGAATCCATTAAAAAACAAATTCTCGAAAAAACAAAGTCTATAATCAAAAATGTATATATAAGCGGAAGAGTAAAAAGTATCAACAGTATTTACAGAAAAACCTTTATGCAGGGCAAGACTATCGACCAGATATTCGATGTTTTTGCCGTGCGTGTAATAGTTGATACCGTTCCCGACTGCTACAATGTTCTGGGTGTGGTTCACGATATTTTCAAGCCTATTCCCAACAGGTTTAAGGACTATATATCAATGCCGAAGCCCAATATGTACCAGTCGCTTCACACCACCGTGCTTGACAACAAGGCAATTCCCTTTGAGGTTCAGATAAGAACGTGGGAAATGCACTACACCGCCGAGTACGGAATCGCGGCTCACTGGAAGTATAAGCTCGGTATGAACGGCAAAAACAAGGAGGATAAGCTCAGCCAGAACATTCAGCGTGTAAAGAAGATGATCCTTGACCAGCTCGAAGCCGAGGACGCAACCGATATCGCAAAGAACATACGCAACGATTTTGAGGAAAACGATGTTTATGTATTTACGCCCAAGGGCGATGTAATAAGCCTGCCGAGAGGCTCAACACCGATAGACCTTGCCTATATCATTCATACTCAGGTAGGTCACCGAATGGTGGGCGCCAAAGTCAACGGCAAAATAGTCCCCATTGACTACAAGCTCAAAACGGGCGAAATTTGCGAAATCATCACCCAAAAGGAAGAGCATCCGAACAGATCTTGGATTGACATCTGCAAAACCGCCTCGGCAAAGTCTAAGATCAGACAATGGTACAAAAACGAAAAGCGTGACGAAAACATTGTCGAGGGCAAGCAGATGCTTGAGCGTGAATTTAAACGGCACGGCATCAATCTCAATGAGGATGAATACGAAGAATTCCTCAAAAAGTTTATGGTAAAAAAGCAGTATAATACGATTGATGATTTTTACGCTGCCGTAGGATACGGCGGAATCCAGCTTTGGAAAATTATGCCGAGGCTCAAAGAGGAATATCAAAAGGCATACACCGTTGAAATCGAAGATGTACCCGTACAGCAGGCTCCCGTAAAGCGTAACAAGGCAAAATCGGGCGTTGTAATCGAGGGCACCGACGATGTGCTTGTCAAGTTTTCAAACTGCTGCAACCCGCTTCCGGGCGATGATATTATCGGCTACATCACAAGGGGATACGGCGTTTCCATCCACAAGAGAAACTGCACCAATGTGCCGAAGGATATTTCCGCCTGCGAGGAGCCGGAGCGCTGGGTTCACTGCTACTGGGAGGACGAAGTCGGAGAGGTGTTCAGAAGCACACTCCAGATCACCGCTACAGACAGAACGGGACTGCTTGCCGATGTTACGATAAAGCTTTCCAATATGCATATTTTTATCCATTCTCTCAATTCAAGAGAACTCAAGGACGGCAAAGCGGTTGTTACCGCGACCATTGATGTTATGGGACGCAATCACCTGCGTGGCGTAATCTCAAAGCTTTCCGACATAAACGGAATCGAAGAAATCAAGAGGTTGTAATATGAAAGCAATTTTACAGAGGGTTGCAAATGCCCGTGTCGATATTGAAAACGAAACCGTGGGGCAGATAGAAAAGGGATTTTTAATACTTCTCGGCGTTGAAAACGGAGATGAAAAGCGCGACGCGGATGTTTTAGCCTCAAAAATTTCATCACTTCGTATTTTTACCGATGAAAATGATAAAATGAACCTTTCGCTTGCCGATGTAGACGGAGCCGTGCTTGTAATATCCAATTTTACATTGTGCGCCGACTGTTCTCACGGACGAAGACCGAGCTTTATCGGGGCTGCCCGCCCCGAAACGGCAAAACCGCTGTACGAGTATTTTTGCGATAAAATGCACGATAACGGAGTCGAGCGTGTCGAAAAGGGCGTTTTCGGCGCGGATATGCAGGTGCATCTTGTAAATGACGGACCCGTTACCATTGAAATAAACTCAAAGGATTTGAAAAAATGACGCAAGTAAAGATATATAATGTGACAGAGCTTTTGACAAACTGCTGTTACCTCGTCGATGAGGCGACAGGCAAAGCAGCCGTTGTTGACCCCGGAGATAAGTCGGAGGAATTGATTTCTCAAATCGAAAAGGACGGGGCAAAGCTTGAGTATGTAATGCTCACTCACGGCCACTACGACCATATAAGCTACGCAAAGCAGCTTGCCGATAAATACGGCGCGAAAATTGTAATCGGCGAAAAGGAAAATCCCTTTCTCTCCGATTCGTCGCTCAATCTGAGCTTCTATCACGGAATAAAAATACCTGAGTTTTCGGCAGATATATTGCTTAAAGATAACGATACTTTTATGCTCGGCGAAACCGAAATCCGCTTTATTTTAACGCCGGGTCATACAAGCGGCAGCGGCTGCTATATATTTGATAATACAATAATCAGCGGCGATACTCTTTTTTGTGAATCCTACGGAAGAACCGATTTGCCGACGGGAAGCGACGCCGATATGATAAAATCGCTTTCAAAGCTTAAAAATATCGACGGAGATTATACGGTAATTCCGGGACACGGACCCGTTTCATCGCTTGATCACGAAAGAAAGTATAACCCTCTTATGAGAGAGCTGTAATATGAATTTATATGTAAAAAATCACAACTTTTGGTTTGAACTTGAAAATTTAACAAGACTGTTTTTTCCGAATGAAAAAATCAATGTTTTTAAAGAGTTTAAATCGACACAATCACCTTATATTTATACAGGCTTATCTGATAAAATAACCGTGGAGGTTGATATAAACGGCTTTAAAAGGAAAGCTGTAGCAGATACCGACATTGACAACGAGCTTGTAACCGCTCAGCTTCTCTACGGGATTTTGAGCGAATACTGCGGATATTCTCAGCCGTGGGGCGTTTTAACGGGAGTGCGGCCCGTCAAGCTTTTGAGACGGTTGGAGCAGGAGCTTGGGGAAAAGGGAGCCCGTGACAAATTCTTAAACGATTTTTATGTTTCCGAAGAAAAACTCAGACTTGCAAAAACGACCGAGATAAACGAAAAGAAAATTCTTGATTTGTCAAAAGACAACTCTTTCAGCCTCTATGTGGGAATCCCTTTCTGCCCGTCACGGTGCAGTTACTGTTCTTTTGTAATGTCATCTGTCGAGCGTGCAAAAAAACTGATAGAGCCGTATGTTGAGCTTCTCTGCGAAGAAATAAAGCACACGGCTGATATTGCTTCAAAGCTTGGATTAAGGCTTGAAACCGTGTATTTCGGCGGAGGAACACCCACAACCCTGAGTGCCGAACAGCTTGATAAGATTATAAAGACCGTAAAGGGCAGTTTTGATATGTCAAGCTGCCGAGAGTTTACGGTTGAGGCGGGGCGTCCCGACACAGTTGACAAAGAACGGCTTACCGCTCTCAAAGAAAACAAAGTTGACAGAATCAGCATAAACCCGCAAACCGTAAATGACGATGTCTTAAAGGAAATCGGAAGAAAGCACACATCACAGCAGTTTTTTGACGCTTTTGAGCTTGCGAGAAAGTGCGGGTTTGACAATATTAACGCAGACCTCATCGCGGGGCTTCCTACCGATACAGCGGAAAGCTTTAAAAAGTCCCTTGACGCATTAAGAGCCTTGTCGGCAGAATGTATAACCGTTCATACCCTCTGTATGAAAAGGGCGTCAACGCTTACGCATCTCGGCACCACGCTGAACAGAAAAGACGCCGAAACGGCACGGCAGATGCTTGAGTACGCGGGCAAAGCCCTGACTGATGATGATTATATACCGTATTATCTGTACCGCCAGAGCAGAATGGTGGGAAACCTTGAAAATGTCGGCTGGTCAAAAAAGGGGTATGAATGTCTGTACAATGTATATGTAATGGACGAAACCCACACTGTTTTTGCCTGCGGTTCGGGCGGTGTTACAAAGCTTAAAGATAATAAAAGAGATTATCTCAAGCGGATATTCAATTTTAAATATCCGTACGAATACATTGACAGATTTGACGAGCTTATTGAAAGAAAGTCTGCAATTTATGAATTTTACGGCAAATAATTTTCTCGGTCATCCGAGAATATAAAATTTAAACAAAGAAAGGTCGGTATTATTATGGGAAAATTCGATGAGATTTTTGATGATGTTGTTGTCAACGCAAAGGCTGCGGCTTCTGTTGTATCAAAGAAGGCGTCAGATGTTTATGATTCTTCAAAATACAAAATTTCTGCCGCCGAAATCAGAGGAGAAATCAACAAAAAGCTTCGTGACCTCGGTGCTTTGACATATAAGTCACAGATTCACGGCATTGATTTATCCGAGCAGATGAGCTCTGCGGTGGCTGAAATCACGGAATTAAAGGAAAACCTTAATACGATTAACGAGCACATCGCTTCTTCAAAAAATCAGAAAAAGTGCCCGAACTGCGACGCAAGCGTTCCTAAAAACTCCGTGTACTGCAACATCTGCGGCGCAAAGCTTGACGATGTTGACGGAGCAGAAGACGAAATATAAAACAAGCTATGACATACGGGCGGCACAACTTTTGTCGCCCGTATATATGATATTGCTTTCTGTGTTAAAGCGATTAATACTTTGAATTTAAAAGGTGATTTAATTTGTCTAAAAAGTATAATGCCGTTGCGAATTCCGAAAAGGATGTGTCTCAGACTTTTCTGAAGGGTGCTGCAATTTTGACGCTGAGTATGATAATCGTTAAAGTGTTCGGATTGCTCGACAAAATTATTCTTACCAACATTTATTCGATGTTCGGCGAAGATATCGCTTCGATGGGAATGGGACTTTACAGCAACGCATTTGAGATTTTTGTTGTAATTTTTACTGTCGCAACAGGTGGACTGCCCATTGCTATTTCGAGGCTTGTTTCACAGAATATGGCAGAAAAACGCTACAACGATGTAAAGCTGATACATAAAATTTCCGTTCCGTTTTTTATAATTGTCGGCATTGTTTCATTGATAATTATGGTTGGCGGAAGCTTTGTATATATCAGGCTTATTAAATCGCCGTATTCGCTTTATGCAATGCTTTGTCTTGCGCCTACGGTTCTTTTCGGCTGCCTTGTGTCAATATACAGAGGATATTTTGAGGGACAGCGTAATATGGTTCCCACAGCTGTTTCGGAAATTATAGAAGCGGCTGTAAAGCTTTTGCTCGGTACGGTAATCGCATATCTTGTAATGAGTCTCGGTATCGCTTCATATGAGCAGACGGGAAGCTTTCTTTGGCTTACTTTTGCGTCCGAAACAGAGGCGCAAAACACAATACTGGCGTTTTCCGTCGCGGGTGCAATTTGCGGAATTTCCTTAGGCAGTTTCGCGTCCTTTGTGTTTTTGCTGTTGAGATACAAAATCAGCGGCGACGGTATTCCCGAAGAATACTATAAAAACTCGGTACACTCCAGAGCAAAGAGAGAAACATTCATAATCATATGCAAAACAGCCGTGCCCATTGCGACAGGCGCGTTTGTTATGAGTATCGGCTCGCTTATTGACCAGATAATCATTCAGAATGTGCTCTCAAATCTTGCGGCGTCAAACCCCGATGTGCTTTATTCTCAGTACAGTCAGTATTATCCGAATGAAGCCTTTTACGGCGAAGCGTCAACGGGTATCGCACCGACAATCCACACCAGGCTTTGGGGCTGCTACTCCTCCGCTCTTACTCTTATGCAGCTTGTTACGGCCGTAACGCAGGTGTTCGGTTCAAGTGCAATGCCGAATGTGACGAGTGCGTGGACAAGAGGAAACAAGGATGAGCTTAAACAGTCAATAGAAACCGTCATCAGAATGACCATGATGTTTACTCTGCCCACGTCGTTCGGACTTTGCGTGCTCGCTCATCCGATAATGTCATTTGTCTATTCGGACACGGCAATATCGGAAATCGGCGGAAATGTACTCACATTAATGGGCATTACGACGATTTTTACTGCGGCAGTTACCCCCGTTTGCAGTATGCTGCAGGGAATAGGCAAGGTAAATCTCCCGATGAAGCTCTACACGCTTTGTATGATAATAAAAATCGCCACCTCTTGGATGTTTGTAAGTATTCCCGAAATCAATATCCAGGGTGCTACAACAGGCTCGCTTGTAAGCTACGCGGTAATACTTGTCATCGGAATGTATTTGCTTGTAAAGCACTCAAAGGTTAAGCCGAATTTCTTTTCAACTACGGTAAAGCCGCTTATCGGCGCGGTTTTCAGTTCGGCAGCGGCGTTTTTCGTAAATATGCTGCTGTCACAGCTTATTTCGCAAAGACTGTCTACGGTTTTGGCGATAATAAGTGCGGTAATTGTGTATATAGCAGCACTGCTTTTAATGCGTGCGTTTACCGCAAATGAGATTAAATTCCTGCCCAAAGGAGAAAAAATCGCAAAAACACTTGAAAAATGGCATTTAATTGGATAAAATATATAAGGCAATGTGCAGTCGGTTTGTTTTTAACTGCCTGCAATTTACAAAATTTACTAATTTTATCTCAAAATCAGCCCAAAGGCTTGATTTTGTCATATTGTTAGTGTATAATCGGAGATGTACCTAATGGACTTTAAAGAGAAAGATAACTATAATTTTGACGATCTCATTGAAATAGTAAAGATTCTGCGTTCGCCGAACGGCTGTCCTTGGGACAGGGAACAAACTCATAAGTCCATTCGCTCTAATTTAATAGAGGAAACCTATGAGGCTGTTGAAGCTATTGACACGGACGACACCTCGCTTCTCAAGGAGGAGCTTGGAGATGTTCTGCTGCAGGTTGCTTTGCACAGCGAAATCGAGAGCGAGAAAAACAGCTTCGATATTCAGGATGTATGTGACGGCATATGCAAGAAGCTGATAATTCGTCACCCTCATGTGTTTGGCAGTGTAGAGGCGGATACTACAGAGCAGGTTCTGAAAAATTGGGATGCAATTAAGATGAAAACCAAATCCCAAAAATCTCAGACACAGGCTATGAACAGCGTGTCCAAAGCATTGCCTTCTCTTATGAGAAGCACCAAGATCCAGCAAAAGGCCGCCAAAGCGGGATTTGACTGGGACAGCGTTGAAGGTGCGTTTGATAAGCTTTCGGAGGAATGTGAAGAGCTTAAAAGCGCAATCAAAAGCGGCAATGCCGAAAATCAGCGTGAGGAGCTCGGAGATGTTCTTTTTTCCGCCGTTAATGTAGCAAGATTTTTGGGAATTGACAGTGAGCATGCACTGTATGATTCCTGCGACAAGTTTATAGACCGTTTTTCAAAGGTTGAGGCTCTTGCTGCACAAAGAGGCATAGATATGAAGAACGCATTGCTTGAAGAACTTGACTCCCTTTGGGATGAAGTTAAAATATTAAACAAGGATTATTAATGGAGGTTTTTTAAATGAAAAAGACAGAACTTATTGCTGCTATTGCAGAGCAGAGCGGACTTTCAAAAAAGGACGCTGAAAAGGCATTAACAGCTACAATCGACACAATCATCAAGGCTGTTGCCGAGGGCGATAAGATTCAGCTCACAGGCTTCGGTACTTTTGAGCAGCGTCAGAGAAGTGCAAGAACAGGCTGTGACCCCAGAACAGGCAATACAATCGAGATTCCTGCTTCTAAGGTTCCCGCATTTAAGGCAGGCAAGGGCTTTAAGGATATTGTAAACAAGTAATTTGATTTGCTTAAAAGAGTCGAAGTTGATTTTCAACACGGCTCTTTTCTTATATTAATAAACAGTAAGTCAGTACCCCGTTTTTTAGGAGAAAAATATGCGACTTGATAAGTATTTAAAGGTGTCACGACTTATAAAACGCAGAACGGTAGCAAACGAGGCGTGCGACGCAGGCAAGGTTTGCGTCAACGGAAAGCCCGCACGGGCTTCCTATGATGTGAAAGTCGGCGACATAATAGAAATTACCCTCGGTGCAAAAACCGTTAAAATCAAAGTAACCGAGGTCAAGGATGTTGTCCGCAAGGAGGACGCCGACACCATGTATCAGGCTGTTTTATAGACCGTAACAAAAAGAGCGTGTTTGAATCTTCAAACACGCTCTTTTAAAATCAGGTAAAAAAATAATTTATCAAACTGTATGGAACAGGCAAAAAATCAGGCAAGCTCCCAGTGCTCGTTTTTCTCAATATTATCGCACGCCTCGCAGCCCATTTTGTAGTTTGTTTTGCCGTCGGCTGTCCATACAATAAGATTGTACATGATAAGACGCTTGTCCTTGTCGTAATATCCAACGGTATCGTCTGAGTCGTCTGTCCGCTTTAATTTCGGAAGTGTCGCAAAATACTCGTCGTAATATTCTTTTATTTGCTCTTCGCTTTCATCGGTTGTAAAATGAACAACCTTGTTTCCGATTAAGTCTGTAGAGGATACAAGGTAATATGTATCGTCGGCGGTTTTAAGCTTTGCCTTATAGCCGTCGCTGTATTCGTACGGAAGCTCATAACCGTCTGCGGGAACAGGAGTTTCTTTCGAGGTGTTGCAGGCAACGGATGTGAGAGCAAGCGAAGCTATCACGGCGGATAATACAATTTTTGAAACAAAAGATTTAATATTCATCATAAATTCTCCTATAATCAGTCTACCTTAATATAATAATACAAATCAATTATAAAGTCAATGAAAAATTTGTTATAATTGAGGTAAAATCATAGTGCCAAAATCAAATATTTGTGAATATATTATATTTTTTAAGGCAAAATTAAGCGAAAATGCTCAAAATCAAGCCTAAAATTCGGCAAATCAGGGCGGCATATAATTTAAGTAAAAAAATTAAAGGTCAAAATTAGTCAAATTACTCTTGACATTTATAAAATTTGGTATAAAATATAATTAGCACTCAAGATATGAGAGTGCTAAATGATAAATGTATAATATTTAGCAGGAGGCTTTATTATGAGTATCAAACCATTGCTTGACAGAGTAGTATTAAAAGTTGAAGAAGCTGAGGAAAAGACAAAAAGCGGAATTATTCTTTCTTCCGCCGCACAGGAGAAACCTCAGTTTGCATCAGTTGTCGCAGTAGGTCCGGGCGGAGTTGTTGACGGCAACGAGGTTAAGATGTATGTTAAGGTCGGCGACAAGGTAATCGCCAGCAAATATGCAGGAACAGAAGTTAAGATTGACGGTGAGGAATACACAATCGTTCGTCAGTCGGATATTCTCGCAACAGTTGAATAATAAATTTCGGAGGTAATCAGTTATGGCTAAACAAATCGCATACGGTGAAGAAGCAAGAAAAGCTCTTATGAAAGGTATCGACCAGCTTGCCGATACAGTTAAAATCACACTCGGCCCCAAGGGCAGAAATGTTGTTCTCGACAAAAAATTCGGCGCTCCGTTAATCACAAACGACGGCGTTACTATCGCAAAGGAAATCGAGCTTGATGATCCGTTTGAAAATATGGGTGCCCAGCTCGTTAAAGAGGTTTCCATCAAAACAAATGATGTTGCAGGCGACGGTACTACAACAGCTACACTTCTCGCACAGGCTCTCATCAGAGAGGGTATGAAGAATGTAACAGCAGGTGCAAACCCCATGGTTCTCAAAAAGGGCATCGCTGACGCTGTAGATGTTGCAGTCAAGGCAGTTAAGGACAACAGCCAAAAGGTTGCAGGCACAGAGGACATTGCAAGAGTTGCAACGGTTTCATCACAGGATGAGTTCATAGGCAAACTCATTGCAGAGGCAATGGAAAAGGTTACAACTGACGGTGTTATTACAGTTGAAGAGTCAAAGACAGCAGATACCTACAGCGAGGTAGTTGAGGGTATGATGTTTGACAGAGGCTACATCGCACCTTACATGGTAACCGATACTGATAAAATGGTTGCAGAGCTTGACAACCCTCTTATCCTCATCACAGATAAAAAGATTTCGACAACACAGGAAATTCTCCCGCTCCTCGAGCAGGTAGTACAGTCAGGCAAGAAGCTCCTCATCATTGCAGAAGATGTTGAGGGCGAAGCTCTTACAACTCTCGTACTTAATAAGCTCCGCGGTACATTCACCTGCGTTGCAGTCAAGGCTCCGGGCTTCGGTGACAGAAGAAAGGAAATGCTCCAGGATATCGCAACTCTTACGGGCGGTACGGTAATCACCTCAGACCTCGGTCTTGAGCTTAAAGATACAACTATGGATCAGCTCGGAACAGCCCGTCAGGTTAAGGTTGAAAAGGAAAACACAATCATCGTTGACGGTGCAGGCGACAAGGACGCTATCAAGGGCAGAGTTGCACAGATCAGACAGCAGATTGAAACAACAACTTCCGATTTTGACCGTGAAAAGCTTCAGGAACGCCTTGCAAAGCTTGCAGGCGGCGTTGCAGTTATCAAGGTAGGCGCAGCTACCGAAGTAGAAATGAAGGAGAAGAAGCTCCGCATTGAGGATGCTCTTGCAGCTACAAAGGCAGCAGTTGAAGAGGGTATCGTTGCAGGCGGCGGTATTGCTTGTATGAACGCTATTCCCGCTGTTCAGGCTTATGTTGACACACTTGAGGGCGACGCAAAAACAGGTGCAAAGATTGTTTTAAAGGCACTTGAAGAGCCGCTCCGTCAGATCGCAGCTAACGCAGGTCTTGAGGGAAGCGTAATCGCCGAAAATGTTAAAAAGGCTAACAAGGTCGGCTACGGCTTCAACGCTCTTACCGAGGAATATACAGATATGATGGCAGCAGGCATTGTTGACCCGACAAAGGTTACCCGTTCTGCTCTCCAGAACGCTTCTTCGGTTGCGGCAATGGTACTCACAACAGAGTCGCTTGTTGCAGATATTAAGGAGCCTGCCGCTGCTGCTCCCGCAGCACCCGATATGGGCGGAATGTACTAATATTTACACTGACAGCAACAGGGTATTGCATTTTGCAATACCCTTGCTTTTTTTTGTCTGCTATATTATAATGCTTTTATATAGATTAAGTATTATACGGGTGGTTTTATGAAAATAAAGGAAGATTTCATTTTACGAAAAGTAGCGGATTCGTATGTTGTGGTGCCTGTTAATAATATGTCGCTTGATTTTAACGGAATTGTTAACCTCAACGAAACAGGAGCGTTTCTTTTTGAGATTTTGCAAAAAGGAGCCGAAAAAGAGGAACTTTTGAAAAAAATGCTCGATGAGTATGATGTGACACCTGAAAAGGCTTCAAGCGATATTGATATTTTTATACAAAAGCTAAAGGATGCTGATGTTCTTGAATAAAGAAGTCGCAATGAGTGCTGTAATTGATATAATTAAAGAAAAGGTTGAGAGCGGGGGAACGGTCACCTATACTCCCAACGGCACGAGTATGCTGCCGATGCTGAGGGACGGTGAAGATGTCGTTGTGCTTTCAAAGCCCAAGGGCAGACTTCATCTTTTTGATATTCCGCTTTACAAACGACGCGACGGCTCCTACGCCCTGCACAGAATTGTAAATTTTGACGCAGACGGAAGCTATGTGCTTTGCGGCGACAATCAGTTTGCATTGGAACACGGAGTGAAAGACAGCGATGTTGTCGCCGTTGTAACAGCCTTTTACCGAGGCGGCAAGTCATACAGCGTAAATTCTTTTTCTTATCGCATATATGTTAATTTTTGGTATTACACACGGCTTTTAAGGCACTCCTACAGGTTCGGCACAAGCAGAATTTCAAGAAAATTTGGAAAAGGGAACAAAAACTCCGATGAAAAGAACACTCACTGAAACCGAGAAAAAAGAATATTCCTATCTCATAAGGTCGCTGTCTGCCGCAGTTAACGGTACTCAGCCTCCTGTGCCGTACGGAGACATTGACTGGAATATGCTTTTAAAGCGCGCCCAGTTCTGCGGCTTGGGATTTGCGTTTTCAAGCGTCGTGCTGAGGCTTCCAAGGCAATATTTCCCCGATGATACCGTGATTAAAGTTCTTAAAGAGAATATTAATTTTGGAATTATGATTGACAGCAATCTAAATTACGAAATTGAAAAAGTGCTTTCCGCATTTGAAAAGTACAAAATAAAAAATGTCCCCGTCAAAGGTTATTTTCTCAAAAAAGAATATCCCCGTCCCGAACTGCGTACGGTGGGGGATTTTGATATTTTGTTTGACATAAATCAGGTTGACTCGGTAAAACAGGCATTTTATGAAATCGGGTATGAATTTACCCACAATGACGATAATCAGTATCACTTCAGAAAGCTTCCGTATGTGTTCATTGAAATGCACTCCTCTCTTGTGCACGAGTGGGAAAGCTACTATCCCTATTTATCAGACAGCATTGACCGCTCTGTTAAGCGGGAGGGTTATGATTACTCGTATGAGCTTTCGCCCGAGGACCATTATATTTACTTGCTTGTCCACAACTCAAACCATTTCAGAATGGGCGGCTTGAGCATAAGAATGGTGCTCGATACCTATGTCTATTACAAAAATCACAAGTCCGACTTTGATTTTGATTATTTAAACGAAAGATTAAAGCTTTTTAAGCTTGATATATTTGAAAAGCGAATAAGGGAGATTGCGTTTAATTGGTTTTCGCCCGACAGGCAGATAATTACCTTTGATGATTTGGAAATTTATATAATATTAAGTGCCATTCTCGGCAGAGTGGACGCGGGCGTGATGATAAAATCATATAAAAATATTTTGGAGGCGGAGAAAGCAGGGAAATACAAGTCAAAGTTTTCATATTTTTTGAGCAGTGTTTTTCCGAGCAAGTCTCAAATGTTGCCGCGTTACCCTTATCTTGAAAAATTACCGTTTCTGCTTCCCGCGTCGTGGGCGTCAATGTGGTTTAAAAGGCTTTTTGTCGATAAAAATGTACATTTTAAAAGAGGGCTTAAAAACAGATTTTCTTATACTCATGAAGATATTGACTATTTTAAAAATATATTAAAAGAAACGGGATTTGACGACTTAAATTAACATACCAAACATAATAAAAAGCTGTATTGTTCTGGGACAATACAGCTTTTGTTTTTTTAATCAGCTTTTTTGGCTTGCGGAATAGTTTTGAGCTTTCCGACATACTCCTTGATTTTTGCGAAATTTCCCTCAAGTACCGTGTTCATGCCGAAAGCGGCTGTCGGTATCAGCAAAACTATATAAGTCAGAACATACTGTGACTTGCCCTCAAACAGCAGGTGATATCCGAATCCGCCGAGAACAACAAGCAGCAAAAGAGCTGTTTCTATATTCGTATTTCGTTTTAAGAACAAGCAGTAAATTCCGATTACAAAAAGAATATACAGAATCTGGATAAACAAATTGAAATACAGTTCAAAAAACTGTCCCAAGCTTCCGTCGTACATACCCTTTCCGATTGCGTTTATATCCGATGAATGGGATTTTACCTCGCTCACCCAAATGCTTTCAAATGTAGGTTCGTTCCATTGGCTCGTGATTTTATTTCCGAAAAAGTCTGCCGCATAGCCAGGGTTGTTCGCAAAGATATTTATCCTTGTACTTATATCGTCCCAAGCCGCCTCACTTGCGGTTTCGCCGTTTAGCCGATATTGCTTGTAGGTTTCAAGTGCTATCCCGTTGTACCAGCCGGGAGCCATACTCGATTCGTTAAGCCCCATGTCAAGGTACAAAACCTGAGAAACACCGTCCGCAAGCTTTACGCCCGCCCTGTTTTCATAGCTAATGATAATAAGATTGTTTACTCCCACGGCGGCAACGCATATTGCAAGTGCAAAAGCGATACTCTGCCACTTTTTTTCTTTCACCGTGTGAACGATGAGCATAACAACAAATGCGACGAGATAAATCATATTGTTGTATTTTGCCATTGTGGCAAGTACAAGCAACGCACCGCAGGGGAGAAGAAGAATATATTTTGATGACTGAAAATATCTTATCAAAAAGCAGCTTGCCCAAACGGCACAGCACATTCCGATGATGTTTCCGTAAACGAATGTCGAAAACAGAATAGGCTGAAAACATCCTGCCAGCAGAAGTATCGCAATAAACTCAACTGAACGCCTTTTAAAAAGGTGCTTTGTGATTTTTGCAATGCCGAGATAAGTGACAGCCACGCAGATAACATTTATAATCTGGATCGGCATATAGCTTTGTGTGCCGAAAATTCTGTAAACTATCTCGCTTATAAAAACAAATCCGAGCTGAAACGGATAGAAGTTGTAGTAGGAATAACCGTCGTAATAAGCGCTGTTGTAAAAATCTCCGCCTCTAAGCGACGAGTAATTTCCGTTTGCCGCCTGTGACGCGGTTTCAAACACATTATAGCTGTCAGCCGCTGGGATTGATGTCACGGAAAAAATCCAGATAAATCCGAGCAGCAGGACATAGACGACAAGACCGATTTCCAAAAAACGCAGATTAACTTTTGCAAAAAAGTCGTAGTGCTTTTTCATTTTAAATACAAAAACGGCAAAAAGAACCGTCACAAAAATATTTAAAGCAATGTTGTCAGTCTGAAAAATTATTTTTTCCGCACCGTAAGCCGTCGGGTCGAAAACGCTTGTCTGAAAAATGCTCATAACGGCAACATAAGCAAATGCCAAAAATAATAAAAGACATATAAGGTTTACAACAATATATTCAAAAGTGTATTGTCTTTTCATCGTTTCAATATTTTTATTTTTTACTTTTGCTTGATTTTTCTTTGCCGTGTTATTATGTGATTTGTTATTTTTATTCATATGTAAATCCGCCTGTCAGAATTCCTTTTTTACCGAACGCATATACAGCTTTTCAAGTTCTTCCTTCGGGTTGGCATTTTCAAACAACACATTATACACGCTTTCCACGATCGGCAGATCAACTCCAAGCTCTTGTCCGAGCTTGTACAAAGCCTTTGATGTCATTACACCCTCGGCAAGCTTTTGAAACTTGATTCCCTTAACAAGATCTTCGCCGTATTTTCTGTTGTGGCTCCACTTTGAAAACAAGGTTGCTTCGTAGTCACCGAGGTGACAAAGACCGTAAGCGCTCATTTCGTTTCCGCCGAGTGCTTTGATAAGCCTCGCAATTTCTCTTGTGCCTCTTGCCATTAACGCGCCTTTTAAAGATGTGTAGTTAAGTCCGTCGAGAATACCTGCCGCGATTCCTATAACATTTTTGGCGGCAGCACCTATTTCGCTGCCGATAAGGTCCGTACCCAAATAAAATCTTATAAGCTCGCTGTTAAACTCGTTTACAAGCATTTCCTTAACCGATTGATTGTGGCTGTCAATTACCATACAGTTAGGTATGCCCTTTACATAATCCTGCGGATGACCCGGGCCTACCCATACGGCAACTGGAGTTTTGCTCTCGTCAACAAATTCCCCTACAACCTCGCTTAGCCGCTTGCCGCTTGATGCTTCAACGCCTTTCATACACAAAACAATTATTTTGTTATCGAGATTGTATTTTGAGATATCCTCAAAATAAGAGCGAAGATATTGAGATGAAATTGAAATTATAATAACCTCTGCTCTTGATACAGCCTTTTCCAAGTCCGATGAAACCTCAATGGACTGCGGAAAGCAAAGATAGTCGTTTTTGCGTGTGTTTTTAAGCTGTATAAATTCAGGTGCGTCTTCAAGTCCGCACGAAAGTACATTGTGACCTATTTTGTCGAGATACCAGGCAATACAGCTGCCCCATCTGCCGCAACCGAGAACTGAAATATTCATATTAAACTCCTGTTATATATCCTAAATTTTAACATTATATAATGTTATATATCCTAAATTAAAAAAGAAAACCCACCCGACCGTATGATTTAAATAATAACCTGCCTACGAAAAAGCAGGTGGGTGCCCGCCTTTAAACTTCAGGCTCCCTTCGTCCGAACACGGGAGGTCTGCACACCGCTTAAAGAGCTAAGCTCCCGATTTAAATGTTGTAGGGTTATTTTAAAATCATTCGCGTATCGGGTAGGCAATTAAACTTAATGTCAATTTTCAACCTAATATTATGTTATGTTTAAACATCGAAAAAATTACTCGTCAGGTTCAAAAAATTCGCTGTTATATCTCTCTTCAAAAATGCCCGAGATACGGTCAAGCTTTGTTTCATCCTCTATTTCCGAAAGCTCCTCTTCACCGTCAATTTCATCGGCCTTAAAAATATAATACTCGCCGGGGTCATTCACAGCGTCAGAAGGATTTGAGTAATGGGGGATAAGAACATAAAATTTTTCGTCTTCATCATATATAATATCAAGAATTTCAAATTCAATTTGATTTCCGTCATCGCTGACAAGTGTAATAAGATCGGGCTCGAATTCGTTGTTCACAACCGAATCACCTCTGTAATTAATTTTACATTTTTTTAGTTGTTTAGTCAAGTAGTTTGATTATTTATAATTGAATAAATAAAAGATATATATTTTTTTAAAAAAGTTTAAAAAAAGTGTTGACAATTAACAAAAGGTATGATATATTATTGTCAAGATAATTAATCTTACTTAAACAGACAACTTCCTTTCTATGTGCTTGATTACTCCATAAAATTACCTAAAAACCGACGGTATGCAGCCGTCGGTTTTTACGTTGTACCGCAAATTATTAATATTTTGAAATAATAATTGAAAAAGCGGCAAAAAAGTTATATAATACCGTATTGTAATGCTGTATTTATGATTTCTTAGTTTTATGTGTTATATAATCAAATATAAGGAGATACGGTATGAAATCTTTTGATAAGCTTGCTGAGCAGTTTAGGACTGAACAGGTAAGACCTTACTATGATATATTGTGCAAAAAGTCCAAAAGCCTTTTCCTAAAGCGTACCTGTGATATTTTATTATCGGTGATTTTACTGTTTATTTTAATATTGCCTATCTTAATTATTGCCGTTGCGGTAAAATTAAATTCCAAAGGTCCCGTATTTTACAGACAGGTTCGTGTTACGACCTACGGAAAGCTTTTTAAAATACTTAAATTTCGCACAATGGTTGAAAACGCTGACAAAATCGGTTCTCTTGTTACAACCGACAGCGACTCAAGGGTAACGGGAATAGGCAGGTTTTTGAGAAAATACCGCCTTGATGAACTTCCCCAGATATTCAATGTTTTATCGGGAAGCATGTCGTTTGTGGGAACAAGACCCGAGGTGCCGAAGTATGTTGATAAGTATAAGCCCGAGTATTTTGCAACGCTTCTTATTCCTGCGGGAATTACCTCGCTTGCTTCGATTATGTATAAAGATGAAGAAAAGCTTTTAAGCTCGGAAGAAAATGCCGACGAGGTATACATTGAAAAAATACTGCCCGAAAAAATGAAATACAATTTGCAATATACCGAAAATTTCGGATTCAGATCCGATTTAAAGCTGATGCTGAAAACGGTTAAAGAGGTTTTCAGCTGATTTGTATGAGGTAATATCATGACTGCTTTAAAAGAAAAGTTAAAGGATACTTCGCTGTTCAGAAAGATTTATATTGCCGATTTATTTTTCTGCAATATAGCTTTCATTCAAATACCTGCCTACGCTTTGCTTGTATTCCTGTTTTTGTGGGGCGTAGGGCTTGCAATATACAATCAAAAAGTAAACAAAACTTTTTTTAAGCTTCGTTTCGGACTGTGGATAGGAGCTTTTTTGGCGGTTTCCTTTTTATCCATTTTGATTAATTTTTCGGTGACGATATTTTACAGCCTCATCATGTTTATGCATGTGGTAGTTTGCTTTTTTGTTTTTTACGGCATGCATACCGAGCCTGATTTTGATTTCAGAACCGAGCTGTATTCTGTCGCAAGGTTTATAGTGTACATAACGACTGTCGCAAATATAATAGGTATTATCTGCCTGATGTTCAATTTTACTTTTGAGTGGTATTGGATTAAGTTTACTATTTACGAGAACCGATTTACGGGAATATATGTAAATCCGAATCTTCTCGGATTTTCGTCGGTCGTTTCGGTTGTTTGCTGTCATATGCTTTACAAAGAAAAGCTTATGAAATCCGTAAGTCAGCCGAGAGTAAGCAAAATCTGGATTTTTGCCTGTATCGCGACAAATGTATTTTCTTTAATACTGTGCGATTCAAACGCTTCGCTTGTGCTCGCGCTGGGATATGCGATAGTATATGTAGTCTATATATTTTTTGCCGACAAAACAGGTCTGTCGGCGTCAAAAATAATTTTAAAAATTATCGCTCTTGTTGTGGTAGGTTCCTTTTTGATTTGTTCGGCACTTATGTTCAGAACAATCTGCCAGACGGGCTTTTCGGTGGTTATGTCAAAAACCAACTCAGTAATAAGCCTGATAACGGGCGGCGATGATATTGCGTCTGAATTTGCAGATGACAAACCTGCCAAAGAAAAAAACGATGTAACGTTTGAGCACGAAAACGAGAACTTGGACAGCGGCCGTTTTAAGCTTTGGAAAGAATCCATAAACTTGTTTAAAATTTCTCCGATAATCGGAATTTCAAACGGAAACATCGTTTTGTTCAGCGAGGAATATTCAAACGGAGTGCTCAACTATTCATATCACAAAAGTGACTTGCACAACGGCTTTCTTACTATACTCGTTTCAACGGGAATAATAGGTTTTATTATTTTCGGAATTTTCGGCTTCAGATTCGCGAAGCACTCTGCGCAGCACCTTTTCTTGCAGAAAAAGACATTCAGAAACGATGTGTATCCCTGCCTGTTTGCGTTTCTCTTTGCGTACCTTGCGTACGCGATGTTCGAGAAAGCACTTTTGTACGATATTTCGTTTATGGTAATGTGGTTTTGGCTTATGATGGGATATATGAGCTGTTATATCGCAAAATTTGAACCGATGCTTGAAACCCAGTACCTTTTTCACAGAAAACGACTCACAAGAACACTGCTGTAATGCTTGTATATTATGGGAAAATGAGTTATAATATCCGTAGGTGTATAATTTGCCTGCGGATATTTTTTGCAAGGAATGATACTTTTGAATTACGGATTTATAAAAACAGCCGCCGCTACGCCGAAAATAAGAGTTGCGGATTGTGACTTTAATGCCGAACAGATCATTGATTCGGTAAAAAAGGCGTACGAAAACGGTGCGTTAATTGCCGTGTTCCACGAGCTCTGCGTAACGGGATATACCTGTTCGGATTTATTTTTGCAGAGTGCGTTGCTTGGTGCGGCGGAAAAGGCTGTTGAGAAGATAAAAAAAGAAACCGAAGACCTCGATATTGTTTTTGTTGTGGGAGCCCCGATTGCCGTAAAACAGGCACTTTATAATTGCGGTGTTGTGATTTGCAGGGGCGAAATCCTCGGTGCCGTGCCCAAGATAAATATTCCGAATTACGGGGAGTTTTACGAGGCACGCCATTTTACAAGCGGCAAAAATGTTGACGAGGTTATCTCATACGCGGGTCAAAACTGTGTGAGAATATGCGACAAAATGTATTTTACTTGCAAAAGTATGCAGGATTTTTCTTTCGGAGTTGAAATCTGCGAGGATTTGTGGGTTGCCGATTCACCGTCGGTAAACCTTGCAAAGAGCGGTGCTTTAATGATTTGCAACCTTTCATCGTCCGACGATTTAATCGGCAAGGCACAGTATCGCCGTGACCTTGTAAAAATGCAGAGTGCAAAGCTTTGCTGCGGATACATCTACTGCGATTCGGGCTTTGGCGAAAGCACAACGGATATGGTCTTTTCGGCACATAATATAATATCCGAAAACGGAACGGTTCTCGGCGAAAGCTGTAGGTTTAATAACGGAATTATTTATGCGGATATTGATGTGCAGCGGCTCTCAGGCGAGAGAAGAAGAGTAAATACCTATACGGGATTGGATTGTAACAACGGATCAGGCACATACGATAACATATATTTTGACTTAAAAATCAGGGATTTTTTACCGAGCCGCACCTTTGCCCGAACACCGTTTGTTCCGCAGGACAGGGGCGACCTCGAAAACCGATGCGAGGAAATTCTGTCTATTCAGGCAACGGGACTTGCAACAAGGCTTTCGCATACGGGAATCAAAAATGTCGTTTTGGGATTGTCGGGCGGACTTGACAGCACGCTTGCACTCATTGTCTGTGTGCACGCCTTTGATATGCTGTCGCTTGACAGAAAAAACATTCATACCGTGACAATGCCCTGCTTCGGCACGACCAAGAGAACAAAGTCAAATGCACAAAAGCTTGCAGAGGCTTACGGCGTTTCTTTTGAAGATATTAACATCACGCTTGCCGTTCGCCGTCATTTTGAGGACATTTCCCACGATGAAAGCGTGCATGATGTTACCTATGAAAACTCGCAGGCTCGTGAACGCACGCAGATTTTAATGGATTTGTCAAACAAGTACAACGGCCTTGTAATCGGAACGGGCGACCTTTCCGAGCTTGCACTCGGCTGGGCAACCTACAACGGCGACCATATGAGTATGTACGCCGTAAATGCGTCTGTTCCTAAAACTTTGGTAAGATACCTTACTTCATACGAGGCACAAAAATCAGGCTCTGATTTAAAGGAAGTGCTGCTCGATGTGCTCGATACTCCCGTAAGTCCCGAGCTTTTGCCGCCCGACACAAACGGCGACATAGCTCAGAAGACCGAGGATGTTGTGGGACCTTATGAACTTCACGATTATTTTCTTTATTATCTGGTACGATTCGGATACTCTCCGAGTAAAATATATTATATCGCAAAGCTTTCTTTCAAAGACAAATACAGCGAACAGACCATCAAAAAATGGCTCGTTGTATTTATAAAGAGATTTTTCAGCCAGCAATTCAAACGCTCGTGCCTGCCCGACGGTCCCAAGGTGGGTTCCGTTACGCTGTCGCCCCGTTCCGACTGGAGAATGCCGAGTGACGCTTGCGTAAGGGTGTGGCTCGATGAGCTTGAGTCGGCAGAATAAGCTCGCTAATTTTTAAAATTTACAACGGTGATTTTATGAAGCTTTTTATAAAACGAAGCGTATCTCCCGACGAAGTGTGCTTTAATATTTTTGACGAGCTTTCAAATCAAAAATACCGTGCGTGCTTAATCGGGAGCAAGTCAGTTTTTAAAATTATAATTGTGGACGGCGCGAAAAACGCCGTGTTAAAAATCCGCAAAATCCCCTTGGCGGCAAGCAGTGCTTTTGTGTTTAAAGCCCGCCGCAAAAAGCATATTACTTTACTGACCGTAACATCTTCAAAGGGCATTTCGGGTTATTTTTACGGAAACAACTGGCACATACAGGGAAATCTTGCCGCGGGTTGTTTCAGTATAATTGATGTTGACAATACCGCCATCTCAAATCAGATAAAACACTGCGACTATATTGAACTTGAAGTCTGCAACGGTGAAAACGAGTTGTTTTGCATAGCAACGGCTGTGTGTGCAAGTCTTTTTAACACTGTTGACAAGCTTGTAATTCAAACTGTATAATAAACAAAATTAAATAAAAATATACTAATAGGAGGAGAACTATGGATAAACTTCTGCGTATTTTAAGTGCTGATTCAGGCTTTACTACCGCTCAGCTTGCTACGATGCTCGGAGAGCCGGAGGATTATATTAAGGCTCAAATTAAGGAATATGAAAACAAGGGTATAATCAAAGGCTATCAGGCTTTGATAAACCGTGACGAGCTTTCAAACGGCGGCGTTGAGGCTTTGATTGAGCTTAGGGTAACTCCCAAAAAAGAAACCGGCTTTGATGAAATGGCAGAGCGTTGCATGGCATTTGACGAGGTGGAATCGGTTTATCTTATGGCAGGTGCGTATGATTTTGCGCTTATTGTAAGAGGCGAAACTATGCAGGATATTTCTATGTTCGTTGCCAAAAAGCTTTCTACCGTTGACGGCGTGCTTTCCACAAGCACTCATTTTATTATGCGTCATTATAAGGACAGGGGAAAGAACCTGATTAATTTTGACGAGCAAACCGACGGGAGGAACTTAATCCTGTGATTGATTATCAGAAATATCTAAACGACAGAATAAAATCGGTAAAGCCGTCGGGAATCCGAAAGTTTTTTGATATCGCAAACGAAATGGACGATGTAATTTCGCTTAGCATCGGAGAGCCTGACTTTCAGACGCCGTGGCATATACGCGATGAGGGAATAAAAACCCTCGAAAAAGGCAAGACGTGGTATTCTCCAAACCGTGGATTTATGCAGCTTAGGGAAGAAATTTCAAAGTATTACTCCCGTAGATACAACATTTCTTATGACCCGAGCAAACAAACGCTTGTTACAGTCGGCGGAAGCGAGGCCATTGACCTTGCGTTCAGAACCTTGGTTCAGGAGGGCGATGAGGTTATTATCCCCGAACCGTCTTTTGTGTGCTATGAACCTCTTACGGTTATGACAGGCGGTAAACCTGTTATTATAAATACCAAAAACGAGGATAAATTCAGATTAAAGGCAAAGGACCTTGAAGCCGCGATTACCCCAAAGACAAAGCTTGTTGTACTCCCGTATCCCAATAATCCTACGGGTGCCATCATGGAAAAGCAAGACCTTGAGGAAATTGCAAAGGTTGTCATCAAGCACGATTTGCTTGTTTTGTCCGATGAAATTTATTCCGAGCTTACATACGGAAAAAACTCACACATATCAATAGCGTCTCTTGAAAATATGTATGAGCGTACAATCGTGATTAACGGTTTTTCAAAATCATACGCCATGACAGGCTGGCGTCTCGGCTATGCACTCGGTCCCGCTCCGATTATCGGTCAAATGACGAAGCTTCACCAGTACGGAATAATGTCTGCCCCGACTACAGCTCAGTACGCTGCCGTTGAAGCACTCAGAAACGGCGACGGCGATGTCGAGAAAATGCGTGACGAATACGATATGCGACGCAGACTTGTTGTTGACGGCTTTAACGAAATGGGACTTACCTGCTTTGAACCGCTCGGAGCTTTTTATGTTTTTCCGTGTATCAAAAGCACTGGACTTACTTCCGAGGAGTTTTGTACAAGCCTGATTATGAAAAAGCATGTTGCCGTTGTACCCGGCACTGCGTTCGGCGAGTGCGGCGATGGGTTTGTGCGTGTGTCATATTCATATTCGCTTAATCACCTCAAAATTGCACTTGAGCGTATAAAGGAATTTTTAGAGGAATTACACAATGAAAATTAAGGTGCTTGCTCCCGCAAAAATTAATCTTTCACTTGATGTACTCAGAAAACGCCCTGACGGTTATCACGAAATTTCCACCGTGATGCAGTCAGTCAGCCTGTACGATACGGTTACTCTGTCCGAAAGCGAAGAAAGCGGCGTTACCGTTTCCTGCAATTATGCAGGTGTTCCGTGTGATGACAGCAACATATGCGTAAAGTCGGCGTACAGATTTTTTGATTACTGCCGAATGGATGTTTGCAATGTACATATTGATATACAAAAACAAATCCCGACGCAGGCGGGTCTTGCGGGCGGCAGTGCCGACGGTGCGGCAGTTGTGCTGGGACTTAATATGCTTTTTGACAGAAGGCTTACTTTCGCTGAAATGCACGATATTTGCGAAAAGGTGGGTGCCGATGTGCCGTTTTGCCTTGAGGGCGGAACTAAGCTTGCAACGGGAATCGGCACGGATTTAAAGAAGCTTCCGTCATTTCACTGCTCGGATATTGTAATTTGCAAGCCGAACAGCGTGAGTGTTTCCACCGCTGACGCATACTCAAAGGTTGACGCACTCAGTCCCCACCCTTCATATACCGATGAAATGGTAAAGGCAATTTACAGCAGAGATATGTTTTTGATTTCTGCAACTATTTTTAATGATTTTGAGCTTGCTTTGGGTATTCCCGAAGTAAACGAAATCAAAAGGATTATGCTTGACTGCAAGGCAAGGGGTGCCGGAATGAGCGGATCGGGTTCGGCGGTTTTTGCTGTTTTTACATCGTCACGTAGGGCAAAAAAGTGCTATGAAAAGCTCAGGGAAAATTACAGCGAGGTCTTTCTCTGCAAGCCGATTAAAAACGGCTGCGTTGTTGAGTAGTATAGTTAAGTAGTATATTTTTATAAAATGGAATATTTTTACATAACCTGTCCATACTCTAAGTAAAGAGAGGACAGGTTTTTTTATGAAATTATTTTTAAAATCTTTATGCGTAGCCTTTGTGTTGACCGTAATATTTTCAATGCTTCCTTTTGAAACGGAGTGTAAAGAAATCTCAAACGAGGTGTTCAGACTTCATATTCTTGCAAATTCAGACTCGGAGTCCGACCAGGAGCTAAAGCTCAAGGTAAGGGATAAGGTGCTTGAGTACACCGAGTCGCTGTTTGAAAATTCTCACTCAAAGGAGGAGGCGGAAAACGTAGTTTCCGATAATTTGCAGGAAATCTGCAATGTGGCTTTAAAAGAGGTGAGAAACAACGGCTATGACTACGGCGTCACGGCAGAAATTACAAATATGTATTTTTCAACCAGATATTATGACAGCTACACTTTGCCGTCGGGAATGTATGACGCGTTGAGAATTACAATAGGAAGCGGAGAAGGTCATAACTGGTGGTGCGTTATGTATCCGTCTGTTTGTATATCTTCAGAAGAAAATCAGGACAAAGCCGCAAAGGAAGCTTTGAATGAAAATCAGTATGACATTGTAAAAAACGAACAGTATGAATACAAGTTTAAGATAGTAGAAATATTTGAAAAAATTTGTTCATATTTCAGCTAAGTCCTTTAAATGACGCACCTCTTATGATATATTATAAATATCGCATATATAGCAGAAGTCAAAAGGTTTAAGACGCGAATTTTCAGCGGTCTTGATTGATAAAATAATTTTAAATATAAAGATATAAAAGCGTTGGGGTGTGTAATATGCTGCGGTTTGTTTTAGGAAAAAGCGGAACAGGCAAAACAACATATATGTATAATAAAATATGTGAGCTTTCAAAAAACGGCAATGAAAAGCTGTTGGTGCTTGTCCCCGATATGAATACCTTTGAAACGGAAAAAGCTTTTTTAAATCTTTTGGGTGCAAAGCTTTCAAAAAACATCAAGGTTTTCGGATTTTCACGACTGTGCCGTTTTGTGTTTGAACAGACCCTCAATGTGCCTCAAAATGTCATTGACGACGGCACCCGTGCCGTAATTATGAATATAGCACTTGAACAGCTTACGGAAAAGCTCATACTTTTAAAAACAAAGAAAACAGGCAGTCTTGCTCAGCTTATGCTGCAAACGCTTACCGACTGCAAAAAAAATAATATTTCAATTTCTATGCTTTATAATGCTTCAAACAGCATAAAAAACGAAACGCTTAAAGCAAAGCTGTATGAAACCGCACTTGTTTTAGACACCTTTGACGCGATTTTGTCACAAAGCTATGTTGACCCGCTTGACGATTTGACCAGACTTTATAATATTCTTTGTGAGAATAATATGTTTGACGGCTACACCGTGTTTGTCGATTCTTTCAGCGGATTTTCCGCACAGCAGTTAAAAGTTTTGAAGGTGATTTTAAATCAGTGCAGTTCTGCCTTTATCGCATTGACGCTTGATCCCGAAAGCGACGAACAGGAGCAGGCTTTTGTTACATCGTATGCCACCTATAAAACGCTGAAAAATATTGCAAAATCGGAGGGCATAGAGTTAAAAGTTCCTGTTAAGCTGTCGGAAAACAAAAAATTTAAAAACAGTGAGCTTTCGGTGCTTGAAAGCTCGATTTTCAGAAAAGACAAGGCACAAAGCCCCGACGAACCCCAAAACATCATACTTTACTCGGCGAAGGACAGATATGAGGAATGCGAGTTTGCCGCTCGTCAGATAAAGCGTATGATAATCAAAGACGGGTTGCTGTACCGTGATATTACCGTCATTTGTCACGATACCCAACCGTACAGGGGGATAATAGATACGGTATTTCAAAAGTACGAAATACCGTACTTTATGGATTCGAAAAGCGATATCGAGGTAAAGCCCGTTATTCGCTTTGTTAATTCCGTGTTCAGAATTATTTTTGATAATTTTCAGAGAGACGATGTAATGGCGTTGCTCAAAACAGGTCTTACCTCAAATTCTCTTGAAGAAATAAACTGCTTTGAAAACTATACATATATTTGGAATGTAAACGGTTCGGATTTTAAATCGGAATTTACCCAAAATCCCCGCGGCTTTTCTTCAAGATTGTCCGATTCCGACATTGAAAGCCTGAAAACGGCTGAAAAAGTGCGAAAGAGTATTGCAGAGCCGCTTTTGAGATTCAGCGAAAATATTAAGGACAAAAACGGAAGAGAAATAACACAACTTCTTTATGAGCTTTTAACAGAGCTTAAAGTGCAGGACGCTCTCAGTAATATGTATGACGCATTTGAAGACGGCAGCGAAAGGGGCAGGGGAGAGGAGCAAATCCGAGTTTGGAACTTTTTGATGGACGCGTTTGACAAAACGGCGGCGGTTGTCGGAGATACCGCCTTATCGCCCCGACGGTATTACGAGCTTCTCTCAATTCAGATTTCTTCAATAAAGCTGATGAAAATACCCCAAACGCTCGACAGCGTAACCGTTACCACCGCACAGCGTGTCAGGGTTTCAAACCAAAAGGTAACATTTTTAATCGGCTGTACAGACGGAGAATTTCCCTCCGTTCCTCATTCATCGGGCGTGTTCTCGCCTTATGAGCTAAAGCAGCTTTCGCTAAGCGATGTAAAGCTCTGCGAGGACTTTTCAAGTCTTGCAGACCTTGAAATTTTTATGGCGTATTGCTGTATGACTTCTCCCTCGGAAAAGCTCTATATCACATATCCGTGCTTCGATTTGCTCGGAACACCCTATTCGCCGTCAGTGATTTTTGAAGAAACAGTAAAAGCGTTTCCGAACATAAAAATCTATGACCGTTACGACTTCAACCCAAAGCTTGAGGCAATGTACTCGATTAGACCTGCGTTTGAAGAATACGCCCGCTCTCTTTGTGAAAACGGCGGAGGGCTCAAAGGACTTTCCGAGTTTTTTGACAGTCATCCGTATTTTTCCTCAAAGTCAAAAGCCGTTATCCGTGCCGCAAACAGCACTCCTTTCAAAATAAGCGAGCCGAAAAACGCCGAAAGCCTCTTCGGCGAAAACTTAAAAATATCCGCGTCGCAGGTTCAAAAATTCAGTCTTTGCAGATTTGCCTATTTTTGCAGCTACGGACTTAATATCCGTGAGCGACGCAGGGCGGAGATTAATCAGCTTGAATACGGAACGCTTGTTCACTTTTTGCTTGAAAGATTTTTTGGCACTTTCAAAAAGCAGGACTACTCCTCAATGACGGACGAGAGTATTAAAGCTTTTACAGAGAATGCCTTAAACGAATATTCCGAGCAGTATTTCGGCGGCTTTGAGAACAAGAACAAGGCGTTTATGTACAGGCTTAAAATAATATCCGAAAATGTGTTTGTATTGTTAAAGCATATAATAACCGAGCTTGGACAGAGTGACTTTGATGTTGCAGACTGCGAGCTTAAAATCGGCGACGATATCCCGTCCTACACGGTGACGCTGCCTGACGGTCATAATGTTGCTTTGTACGGAAGCGTTGACCGTGTGGATATAATGGAGAGCAATAAAGTAAAATATCTGCGTATTGTTGATTACAAAACAGGCTCAGCCGTGTTTAACCTCTCCGATATTTTATACGGACTTAATTTGCAGATGCTTCTGTATTTATATTCAATCATTTTAAACGGCAGTGAAAAATACGGAGATGTTTTGCCTGCGGGAATACTCTATATGCCCGCAACGGTTCCCGTTATTTCATCGGAAAAACCGCTTAGCGACAAAGAGGTAAAAGACAGTATTAAAAAATCACTTAAAATGAACGGTTTGCTCCTCGACGACGCAAGAGTTATCAAAGGAATGGATAAATCGGAAAAAGCCGTCTATATACCCGTAAAAATCGACCTCGGCACCCCGAAATCTTCAAAAAGCCTTGCCACATTGGAGCAGTTCGGAAAAATATTCAAAAAGCTTGAATATACCGTGTCTTCAATGGGCAGCAAGCTTTATTCGGGAGATATTGAGGCGGCTCCGCTTAAGGGCGGAAAAGATGCGTGCGAGTACTGTCCGTACGACAGCGTTTGTCAATATCGCATGAGCAGTCCCGTAAACGCGTTTGCCGTTTCAAATGATGGAGTTTATCAAAAAATTGACAGTGAGCTTGAGAAAGGGGAGAAGTAATATGGGCAGAGAATGGACGCCGCAGCAAAAAAACGCAATTTATGCGACAGACGGTTCGGTGCTTGTTTCGGCTGCGGCAGGTTCGGGAAAAACAGCAGTGCTTGTAGAAAGGGTAATTAATTTAATAACAAGAGAAGAAAACCCCGTTGATGTTGACAGACTGCTCATAGTTACATTTACAAGAGCTGCAGCCGCAGAAATGCAGCAGCGAATAACGCTTGCCGTAAACTCACTTCTTGAAAACGACCCGTACAATGAGCATTTGCTAAAGCAAAAACAGCTTCTGTACACAGCGAACATTTCAACCATAGACAGCTTTTGCTCCGACACGGTTCGAGAATATTTCCACGCCCTCGATATTCCCCGAGATTTCAGAATCGGCGATGACAATGAGCTTACTCTGCTCAGCAAATCCGCGCTTGATAATGCGTTAAATACTTTCTATTCGTCCGACAGCGGCGATTTTATTGAATTGCTCGACGCCTTTTCAAACAAAAGCGGCGATTTAAAACTTCGTGAAACAGTGCTCAAAATTGCCGATTTTCTTTCAACACAGCCGTTTGCCGACAAATGGCTTGACAATATGCTTTTAAATTACGCAGAGCCGTCCTTTTCAAAGTCATTGTGGGGAAAAATTATAATTGAGCATTGCATATCTTCCGTTCACTATGCAATCAACCTCACACAAACTTCGATAAAACTGCTTGAAAGTGACGAGAAGATAAAAAACGCATTCAGCACAAGGCTCAGTGAGGACCTTGTCTTTCTTGAATCAATCCTCAAAAAGCTTCACGGCGGAGTGTGGAACGATATAGCGGCGGAAGTTTTCTCTTTTTCAAGCGGCAGGCTCGTCGCACCGAGAGGCGAAAAAGATAACCCCGTCAAGCTCGCAGTTGCACAAAACCGTGATACCGTTAAACAGGAAATCAAGTCAATACAGTCTTTTTTCTCGGAAAGCGAGGAACAAGCAAGTCTTGAAATCAAACAGCTTTACAAGCTGGTGTCAACACTTTTCAGCGTTGTCCGTGAGTACATAAAGGAGTTTGACAGCCTTAAAAGCAAAAAGAATATTTTGTCTTTTGCCGATGTGGAACTTCTGACTGTAAAACTGCTTGCGGCCCCTGCCGACAGCGGATATACAAAAACCGCCGCCGCCGAGGAAATATCAAAAAGATATGACGCAATAATGGTTGACGAGTTTCAGGATGTAAACGATGTTCAGGATCTAATATTCAAATGCGTAAGCAGGGATGAAAACAACCTTTTTGCGGTGGGCGATGTAAAGCAAAGCATCTACGGCTTCAGACAGGCAAAACCGCAGATTTTTATTGACCGCAAAAATTCCTATAAGAAATTTGATGAAAACAATCCGTCTTATCCTGCAACCATAATTCTTGATAAGAATTTCAGAAGCCGCAGGGAAATTTGCGATGCAGTAAATTTTGTTTTTTCAAGACTTATGACAAAACATTCTGCCCAAATGGATTACACCGAGGACGAAATGCTTAATGTGGGTGCCGTGTATCCCGAATCCGATCAATGTGATTACGAAATTTCTCTGATAGAAAAATCAGCCTTTGAGGATGCGGATTCCTGCGAAACAGAGGCACAGTATATCGCGCAAAAAATTCGCTCAATGATGCATTCCGGCTTTCTTGTCAAAGACGGTGACTCTATGAGAAAAGCAACCTACGGCGACTTTGCAATAATTATGAGAAGCCCTAAGGGTCGTGCAAATATCTATGTAAAAACTCTTATCAACTTCGGAATACCTGCCTTTAGCGAGAACAAAGAGAATACTTTTGATACCAAAGAAATCAAAACGGTATTAAATCTTATGAGGGTTATTGATAATCCCTCTCTTGATATTCCGCTTTTGGCGGTTTTGTGCAGTCCGATATACGGCTTTACACCCGATGAGCTTTCGCAGATGAGGGCGGACAACCGATACACAAACCTGTATTCCGCACTTAAAAGGTATTCTTCAAAAAGCGAAAAGGCGAGAGAGTTTTTATCGGAGCTTAAGCTTTTAAAAAATTACTCCTACACCTGTTCCGTTGACGAACTGCTCGGGTTAATATACGACATTACTTCAATCGGTGCTGTCACCTCGGCTGTCGGCTCAGGCGATTCGCCCACGAGAAATCTTGAATTTTTGCGTGTTTACGCACGGGACTTTGAGTCAAACGGCTATAAGACATTGTCTGATTTTATTTCATATATTGACAGACTTATCGAAAACGGTGCGGATCTGCCTGCCGTATCTTCGGATACCGATTCGCTCAACAGCGTGCGTGTGCTCAGTATCCATTCGTCAAAGGGACTTGAGTTTCCCGTGTGCTTCTTAGCTAATACCGCCGCAAAATTCAACGAGAACGAATACAAGTCCGATGTGTTAATCGACAGCGCGGCGGGTCTTGGAATCAGAAAAAAACAAGGTCTGTGCAGGTATTCTACAATAACAAGGCTTGCGGTAGAGCTTGAACACTCCCAAAACGCAATGGCAGAAGAACTGAGAATTTTATATGTTGCTTTTACACGGGCAAAGGAAAAGCTTATTGCACTTGTGACAAAGAGCAATACGGAGAAATACCTCAAAGACCTTTATTCAAAATTGATTTTCGGAAAATTCATTGAGCCTTATACCGTTTCAAAGTGCAAACGAATATCCGATTGGCTGCTTTTGTGTGCTCTTGTGCATCCCTCTCAAAATAAATTAAGACGCTTTGTAGATCCGATGTCACAGCTTCTGCCGCAAGACAACAGCCTAAACTGGAAGCTCGATTTAATAAATGAAAAAGAGCAGATAACAGGCTTTTCCTGTGCAGAACTAGAAAATTCAGAAGAGAATAACACAAATACCAAAGTCGTAGATTCATTTGATTATGCACAGCTTCTTAAGGCAAATCTCGCTTTTGAATACAAAAATTGTGAAATTATGAATCTGCCGCAAAAAGTAACCGCGTCCGAGATTGCTCACGGCGATGACGCTCATTTTGAACGAATATTAAAAAAGCCCGATTTTCTCAATAAAGAGAGCAAAACGGGAGTTGACAGAGGTACTGCACATCACAAATTCCTTCAATACTGCGATTTTAAAAATGCAAGAGCAGATATAAAAAGTGAAATCAAGCGACTCAATTCGCTCGGTATTTTGACTGAAAATCAGGCGTCGCTAATCGACGCAGACAAAATTTCAGGCTTTTTAAACTCGGAGCTTTTTGACCGTGTAATTAATTCCCCGTGTGTTATGAGAGAGGAGCGTTTTGCGGCAAGGCTCAAGCCGTCGCAGATATTTGACAATCTGACCTCATCAAGCGACAGGGAGGAGATTATTGTGCAGGGAGCCGTCGACTTGGCGTTTGAAGAAAACGGCAGGCTCGTGATTGTTGATTACAAAACGGACCGAGTGAGCGACGCATCAAAACTGCTTTTCCACTACAAAAAACAGCTTGAAATTTACAGGCTTGCTATGGAACAGTCAACCTCGATGCCCGTGTCCGAGTGTATAATTTATTCAGTTCATCTCGGCGAGTGTATCAATGCATAATAAAGTTATGTAATAGAGCACAGCGGAGCTGTTTTTTAAGAAAAATAAAAACTATACATACAAAACGGTTGGGTACGGTATTTACCCAACCGTTTTTTGTGTTTATCACACTTTATAGTTTATGGTACGTATTTACAAAAAAGACAAAAAATACAACAAAAGCCTTGCGCTTAATTTTTTTTATATGTTATTATAAGTGTAAATTAGAGCAAATCTGATAAAAAATATTAAAAATGAGCGTGATAAATATGATAATTAAATAAAATTATTTGTGGATATTTTATTAAGGAGAGGAAAAGGAGAGGAAATTTATGAAAAAAATATCATCAATAACAATAGCAATAATGCTGATCATGTCATTAGTATTTATGACAACGGCATTTGCAAAAGAAGCAAGTTCAGACGAGGCAACAACTGTTCCTACTTCCGCTTCTGCGTCGTCAACTCAGGGTCTTGACGCAAAATCGGAGCTTGAAATAAAACAGGCGGTAGTGGATTTATACTCTTTAGATGATATCGGACTTACAACAGATGATGTTACCATAGAATATTTCGGAACGCTTAGCGACGGCGGCGTTTTAGTTCGCTATCACTTTACCGGAAAAGCTGTCACAGCATTGATGATAAATGATACAATAGGAAATTATAATTATAATGTATCCGCATCGCAGGAAGTTTATTTATATAAAAATAACGCTTTTTATTCCGTAAAAGACGCATATGATACAGGTGTAATAAACGACTCGGTTTTGGATGAAATTGCAGTTATATTGAATTTTACTTCCGCAAATATTACTAATGATACTACTGCCCCCAATGTTAATGATGAAACAAAGCCTCAGTCAACGCCTGATAATGTATCAAACGGAAATAATAAAAATAACTCCGATAATTCGGCTGTTCAAACGGGACAGAACGATTCATACACCTTTGCGTTGATTGCAGTCGCTTTGATTTCGGCAGGAGCTTTGATTACACTCAAACGCAGAAGAGTTTAAAAATATAAGTAACAAATGATAAATAACAGACGGAAAATTATTATAAAATTTTTGTCAAGAAAAAACAGCCCGCTTCAAAAAGAAGCAGGCTGTTTTAATTTTGCTAAATAAATTTTGTGACACAACTACAGATTTTTGCAGTATAACAAATTTTTCATTTATTAACCGGCAAGCATTTTTTGAATTTCAGTAGCGTCCCTAATATCAATCACATTGTCACCGTTTACATCACTTGCGTAAAAATCATCGGCATTGCTAATGTCAATAAACGGCTTTCCGTCGGTATCGGGAATGTCAGCCGAGTATTTTTGAATGCATGTCGCATCCGTAACATTAACGGCTCCGTCGTTGTTTACATCGCCTTTAATGCGGGTGGATGTCTGCGGTTTATAGTCCTCAAGACCGCTTCCGTTGAAAATCTTGCTGTCGCCGATCTTTATTTCATATCCCGTGTTGGTCGGGAACTGTGTTCCGTTTCCGTTGTTAAAAATAATATACGCAGTCGAAAAATCCCAATCCGGGTCTATCACATATCCGTAAATTCCGTCGCCGAGATCAGTCATCTTTTCGCCGGGCCAGTTTCCGTTGTTTATAAGCCTGTTGCTTCCGTCGTGATAATAAGCGTAGACATTAACCGTGTCCCAGCCATACTCGCTGTTGTCAAAGTAAACCGTTGTTTCGCCCTCAATATAGTGGGCAGGCAGTTTCCTGAAAGTGTATGTCTTGCTGACGGTATCGCCCTCGCTGTTCTTGCCGAACAAAACGATATCAACACTTTCGTTTTCAGCCATATTTCCGCCGATTGTTATAGTATCGCCTGTAACAAACGGTACAGCGGGATTGCTGTCGATTTTATATGTAGCCTCTGTTGTATTTGTTGCTGTTAAAGTAAGAGTAAGTGTTCCTCTGAAATCTCCGCTGTCTCTGTCAAGGTAAACAGACGGCTGCTTAACAAGCGTGCTGTTATAAATTACGGAAACAGTATTTGCTCTTACCGTGCCGCTCAGCTTGCCGTTTGTTACGGTAAACACACCGCCGTAAGCCTGGTCGGTGTATGAGCCGTCTGCAACATCTGTTGAGCAGTTTAGCGTTACATCCTCGTCGGATGCGTTTATGACAACAGCACCTGCCGAACCTCTTTCAATCATCAGAACGCTGTCATCGCCCGTCGGGTTTGAAAGTTTGTCGGGAAGTCCTACCATGGCGTTTCTGAACTGATTTACCGCAGCCACTTCGGGATGACAGAAGTTGTCGTCGCCTGCTTCGCCTATGCGGTTTTTGCCCCACTGATTAGTCGTGCTGCTTCCGTCGGGACGGCTGAAAAACAGGGGAGTGGTTTCGCCTCTTGCGGAGATTACCGCCCAAGCCTGTCTGATTTCACTGTTGTCAAGCTGCGACCAGGTTCCGTCACCAGTGTAGTTGTCGTGCGACTCAACCCATGTCACAAGCTTATTTGCCGGAGCGCCGCCTGATTCGTAGTCCTCGAGATTTTCCGCGTTGAGATTTTCGTCCTGAATTGCCTCTCTTAAAATATATCCGTATGAAGAAGCCGTGACGCTCATATATTCAGCATAAGCCGAGGTGCGGCTGCCAGTATCCTGCAATACCTCGCCGTACTGGAATTCGGAACCGTTATCAAGAATTACAGGCCAAAAGTCACTTGCAAAATCAACTCCGTTTTCGGGTTCTTCGTCGGGAAGCTCAATGTGCTTTGCGGCGTCATATCTGAATCCGCTCGCGCCTGCCGCTACACAGCTCTTTAAATAATCGAGAATCATATTCTGAACATTTACATTTTGAGTGTTCAAGTCTTTAAGACCCAACAGCTCGCCCTGTGTGCACTGATAGCGGTTGTTGTAGTCTGATATGCCCATATACTTGTGGTAGGCGCCGCCCGCAATATTTTTGATTTCGGACGATACCGCGTTTGTGTCTCCCGAAGTATGGTTTGCCACCACATCGACAATAATGTGAATACCGTACTTGTCGGCTTCATCGCAAAGAGATTCAAACTCACTTAGAGTGCCGAGCTGATAATTGCCTATCGTATAAAGCGTGGGCTGATAGTGATAGTACCATTTACCGTTACCCATTAGCTCCATACCGCCGTTATCGCCGACCTTACATTGGTTAATGGGCGATGTTTGTACCGAGGTAAAGCCCGCTTCCGCGATTCTCGGAAGATTTTCCTTGATTGTGTCAAAGCTCCAGCACCATGCATGAAGTATAGCGCCGTCTCTGATGTTTTCGGTAAGTCCGTACGGATTTGAATTTTCCGACGCGCTCACCTGATTTGTGCTGCTCTCTGCCGCCGCTGCCGAAAATGTCACTGCCGACAGTGCCATTACCGCCGATAACGCAACAGAAAGTGTTTTTTTGAATAAATTTTTCACGCTGAAAACTCCTTTCCATATTAGTATAAAAAAACAGGGAAAATTAGTCAATAGAAATTTTAAGATAAAACCGATAAAATAAAAATCACCCTGAAATTTCAGAGTGATTTCGCAAAATATCATCAATTTACATCGGACGCATCCGTGTCAATCATTTTTTCGGATTTTATTTTCTTGGAGTAATGACCGAACAGCCATATTATCACAAGACCCGATACTCCCTCATACACCAATATAATGCCGAGCAGAAAAATCAAAAATCCCTTGAAAAAGTCCGGGAAGAAAATCGTGCAGCACCCGAGTATAATAACCAAAAGGGAAACAACGGTGCAAACCCACCACTTTTTCATACCAAAGGCTTTGAGCTGAAATGAATGTTTTATATCCATAAGGCTGTCAATAACAATTATTATACCGAGTGCAATATAGATTATGTCAACAATTATATCGGGGGTAAAGAGAGTAAAAACGCCGAAAGCAGTGGCAATAATGCCTACCGTAAGCTCCGCATACAAATTCATATCTTTGTTAATAAAAAATGAAATTATATTAAAAAGACCGTAAACGGTGAGCACAATTCCGAGTGCATAGCACAGAGCCGTGCTTATCGAAGAAGAAAACAGCATCATGAAAAATCCCAATACAAGATAGGAGAGAGAAGCTATTATCGCCGTGCTTGCGGCGGATTTTTCCTTGCTAAAAATATTTGATTTTCTTGATTTCTTATTATCCATAGAAACTTCCTCAGTCTATTCTTTTGTCGCAGTAGTCGCACATGGTCATATTGAGCTTTTCATAGCTTAGGTGAGGCAAATACTCCTCATATTGCGATATGCACTTGGGATTGCTGCATTTGAGAAGCGAAACATCGGTTTTTCTTGCTTTGATTTTGAAATCCTCATCTTGCAGCAGCATGAGTATAAGTGCCATTCGACCAAACATTCCGTACTGAGCCTGTTTAAAATACAGTGCTCTGGGGTCGTCGTCAATTTCAACCGTAATTTCGTTTACCCTCGGCAGGGGATGAAGAATAATCATATCGCTTCTTGCTTTGTCAAGCTTTTGGCGGTCGAGAACAAAAACATTTTTCTGAGCCTCATATTCGGCTTCGCTTTTGAATCTCTCACGCTGTATCCTCGTCATATACAGAACATCGAGGTCGGATATAGCGTCTGAGAGGTTATTTGATATTTCGTATTTGCATCCGTTTTTCTCAAGTATATCAATGATGTACAGCGGAACACATAATTCTTTTGTGGAAATAAGCACAAAAGAATTGTTCTCGTATTTTGCAAGAGTTTTTATAAGGGAGTGAACGGTTCTGCCGTTTAATAAGTCTCCGCAAACACCGATTTTAAGGTTATCAAGTCTGCCTTTTTCACAGCTCAGGGTGACAATATCCGTGAGCGTTTGGGTCGGGTGAAGATGGCCGCCGTCACCGCAGTTTATGAGCGGTACATCAGCATAAAGCGACGCCGCCATGGCAGAACCCTCAACAGGGTGCCTTATCGCTATAATATCGGCATACCCGCTTACAATTTTAATAGTATCCTTTAGGCTTTCTCCCTTTGATACAGACGAATTCATCGGGTTGTCAAATCCTATTGTGCGTCCGCCGAGTTTCAGCATTGCAGTCTGGAACGACATCTGAGTCCTTGTACTCGGCTCATAAAAAAGTGTGGCAAGAATTTTTCCGTCACACGCGTGCCTGTAATCAGCGGGGCTCTGCATGATTTTCTTGGCCTTTTTCACTATTTTGTCAATCTGTTCGGGATTCATTGCCTCAAGGTCAATCAAGTTCTTGTTAGTCATAAAAACACAGCTTTCATTGATTTTTTTCATTTTATCAAAAATATGTTTCTTTTTGATATATTTTAAAGAAAAATGAAATAAATATTAATCATTGATTTAATTAAAGCCGAATAAATACCGATTTTGTTGCATACAATTTTTTGAGAGGTGAACTTTATGAAAATACATTTAAAAAAACTTATTGTCTGTCTTGCAATTCCTCTTTTGGTCGGGGGATTGGCCGCGTTAATAAGCGGAGGCGGAATGGACGCGTTTGAGTCTTTAAACAAGCCGCCGCTGTCTCCTCCGGGCTGGCTCTTTCCCGTAGTATGGACGGTGCTGTATATACTTATGGGGGTTGCGTCATACCTTGTTTTAACCTCTTCAAAGTACAACACAACCGCGCTTACGGTTTACGGGATACAGCTGTTTTTTAACTTTATGTGGCCGATTTTATTTTTCAAGTTTGAGCTTTATTTGTTTTCGTTTATTTGGCTTTTGCTTCTTTTGATATTGATTGCCGTAACAATATATTTGTTCTGTAAAATTTCAAAGCCGTCTGCATATCTTTTAATACCCTACCTGTTGTGGGTGGCATTTGCAGGATACCTGAATCTCGGAATTTATTTGCTCAATTAAATTAAATATTTATAATACACAAAACAAAAGCAGCCGCTGCCGTCAATATGTTCGGCAACACGGTTGCTTTATATTTTGTTATAAAAATTTTCTGATGTCTATGGCAAGCTTTTCCTCAAGGTTTATAAGTCTTTTTGTAATATCCTTTGAAACCTCGTCTGCGGCTTTGTATTTATTTAGGTACTTATTTAGTGATTTAACTCCCATATTGCACCCGTCGGTCATCAAATCGGCTATCGTTTCGTCCGATTCATTGATGACAAGCATAACATTTGTTTTTATCCACGACATACTTTTTGCCATAGGATTCGGGTCCTTTCCCTCGTCCTGATATTTATCCAAAAGAACCTGAATTTCCTCTTTAAGCTTATCGTGCTCGTGTTTGCACACACTCAATAAATCAAGAAACTCTTTGTTTCTTACATAGCTTTCAACCTCGTCAATGGACGCGACACCCATTTTTATTCCGGAGTCACATTCACGCAAAAGCTTTACGGTATCTTCTTGTATCATAAATACTTCACTCCTTTGCTTTTAGAGTAAGTATTTACCTTTTAAATTGTTTTATTCGTATCAAAGTGTAATTCAAACGGATTTAAAATGTACTTGTCTATTTTAAAATAATGGCCTGTTTGCCGATTTGTTCGTACCGCTTTTCGGTTAATTCTTTTTCGTATGCCGAGACCTTGCCCGATACCGAATCGCAGAAATAGTAATTTTCCTCGTCAAATCCCATCAGCACCAAACAGTGCTCGTGCATTTGCCAGCTAACCGTGTCGCCGATTTGTGTTTCGGTGTCGTCATCAATATAATCGACAATCCATGTAGCAAACACATACGGCTCGTCCATATTTGTTGTCGCCCAAACCATTACCGGAATATCGTTTACAACATATTTTTCGCAAAGCTCTTCAAGCGGTACATTTAAAAGGGGATAGGCGTTAAGCTTTGAGTCGGTAGTGTCAATGTAATTGTTCATACATTTTGCCATACCCTGTGCGTTTATCCCGTAGCCCGTATATACATCTCCCGCATACGCAGAGTTCATATCAGGTCCGTACATATTGCCGTCCGAACCGTAATAAACAGGTCTTGTAATGAGGTAGTTATCGACAAATTCATATTCGTCAATGTCAAAATCATAATACTGCAAAAGCATTGTGCAGGCGTATGTTTCGCATGCGGCAAGCAACTCGCTTTGCGGTATAACGGGTACGCCCGATATTTTGTATGAACTTACTTTTTGAACAGATGTGGTTGTCGGCTGGGTTTTAACGGCGTTTTCTTCGGATTTTTTGCTGTTATTGCACGACGATACCGAAACGGAAATAACGGCAATGCATATCAGTAAAATAATTGCGGCGATAAAAAGCCTGTTGTGGCCGAGTGCGATAAGCTTCCATTTCAGCCCTTTTCTTTTGCGGACAGGTTTAATTTTTGAAGCTGCACGGCTTCTGCGTGCGGACGAATATTTCGGGGTATCATCCGAAAAATTGTCAAGATCATACCGACTGCTTTCGTGTGAATCATCGTTCATTTATTTTATTCACCTCTCAAGGTAAGATGCTATTTTTATAAATTAAAGTAATAAAGTAATACCGAATTTTTTAATCTTCGGTGCTGCCGTAAATATAACTTTAATCAAAGTCCCACTCTGATATTTTATCGCCGTTTACAATAAAAGCCTTTTCGGCGGCTTTTGCAAGCGGTGTATCGCTTTTACTGTCGGAATAAAATTCATCAATTTTTGCATTGCAGCCGAAAACTTCGTAAAATCTTTTTACCTTTTCATCTCCGTGACAGTTAATTCCCGTGTAAATCCCGCTTGATGAATCAACTCTTGAAGCGATAAGATGATTTATTCCAAGCCTTTTGCAAATGGGCGACAGTAAAAATTCGGGAGACGCTGAGATAATAACATCGTCGTTTTTTTGCTGCGTTTTATAAAAGTCTTTGATTTTTTTATGATTTATATTCCAAAACAGCAGGGCTTCCTTTTCTGCGTCGCATTTTGTAAGAAATCGGTACATTTTTTGCTTGAATTCCGTCTTTGTGCCTTTTTTTAAGATATAGTATTTTACAAAAGCACAAAAAAGCGAAGGAGTGAGAGATAGAATGTTTTTATGTTTTTTAAGGCAAAAAATATAAAAATCAAATGTGGAATCACCGTCGTAAATTGTTTTGTCAAAATCATATACATTCATATTGACAGATCCTTCCGAATTTTAATTGTTCATTTTGTTTTGAATTAATCGAAATCTACAGATATTATATTAGAATTTGGGATTTTTTTCAAGCTGTATGTTTTTATTGCAATTTTTCGGGTTTTGTAGTAAAATGATATATGAGTTTATATTATTAGGAGCCAAATTGTGTTCGGATATTTACAAATTCAAAAAAGTGAATTGCTGGTGCGGGAATATGAGGCTTACAAGTCCGTTTACTGCGGTTTATGCAAGCAAATGGGCAGGGATTATTCGTTCCTTGCAAGATTCAGCCTGAGCTATGACTGCACATTTTACGCAATGCTCTTAATGTCTTTGTCAAAGAGCTGCAGCGGCTTTAAGGACGGCAGATGCACATTTAATCCGCTGAAAAAGTGCAAATTCGCACTCTGCGAGGATGACTGCTTCAGCAAAGCTTCGGCGTTTTCAGTGCTTTCCGTATATTATAAATTAAAAGACGATATAAAAGACGAACGCTTTTTCAAAAGACTTTTTATCCGTATGCTGTTTCCGTTTTTTTCGCATTGGAGAAATAAAGCTTTAAAAAAGTATTCCGAAATTGACAATTATTTATCGCAAATGACCGATCTTCAGTCAACAGCAGAAAGCGACCCCGAGTGTTCGGTTGACGAATCTGCTCATCCTACCGCGCTTATGCTGTCAAATCTGTTTGCGCTTGAATCGTCAAGCGATGAAGATAAGCGTATTTTGCGTGAATTCGGATATCAGCTCGGCAGATGGATTTACTTAATTGACGCTGCCGATGATTACGATAAGGACATAAAAAACGGTAATTTTAATCCCTATAAATCATGGGAAAAAGACAGTAAAGAACAGCAAATGAAAATGGTATCATCGCTTAACCAATCTCTTGCAAGAGCGTATGACGCATACAATCTTACAGACTTTAAGGATTTCAGAGGGATTTTTGACAATATGCTGACGCTTGGACTTCCCTCGGTGCAAAATAAAATTACAGCTAAATTTAACGGAGGAAATAATGAATAATCCATACGAGGTGCTCGGAGTATCCGAAACAGCTACTGACGAGGAAATTAAAGCGGCTTACAGAAAGCTTGCGAAAAAATATCATCCCGATAATTATACCGACAGTCCGCTTGCCGATATCGCCGAACAAAAGATGAAAGAAATAAATGAAGCCTATGACGCGATCAACGAGATGAGGCAAAAGGGCAAGGGTACCGATTCTAAGAGGACATCAGGCTCTTCTTCATATCAAAGTGCGTCAAGTTCGCAGTTTTACAGCGTAAGAATCTATATTCAGCGAAATATGATAGATCAAGCCGAACAAGTATTGGAGTCAACACCCATGGGCAACCGCACCGCCGAATGGTACTACCTCAAAGGAATGTGTGCTTACAGGCGCGGCTGGAACGAGCAGGCGTTTAATAATTTTACAACTGCCTGCAATATGGATCCGCAAAACGGCGAATACCGTGCGGCGTTGAACAATATGCAAAATCAACGCAGCTATAACTACGGCGGATACAATCAGCCGAATATGCAAAACGGCACAATGGGATGTTCCTGCTGTGATGTATGTGCGGCAATGATGTGTGCAGATTGTATGTGCGATTGCTGCTCGGCAGGTTGTTAATATGAGTAACGGCGTCAAATCATCGACTTTCAGACTCGCATTTTGTTCGGTAATTGCGGCTCTCTCGGTTGTGCTTATGCTTATTACCTCGTTTATTCCGATAGGAACTTACGCTCTCCCTTGCTTTGCGGGCATTTTGACAGTTGCCGTAGTAATCGAGTGCGGCCGTAAGTGGGCTTTCGCTGTTTTTGCGGTAGTATCCCTGCTGTCACTTTTTATTTCAGCCGACAAGGAGGCTGTTCTCTATTTTATTGCATTGTTCGGATATTATCCCATTCTAAAGGGTATTTTTGAAAAGCATATAAAAAACAGGGTTTTGCAATATATTTTAAAATTTGCTGTGTTCAACGCAGCGGCTGTTGTATCCTTTTTTATTGCAACTATGCTTCTTTCGGTACCGTTAGAGGAATTTGAAATATTCGGCGTTTATTTGCCCGTTTTATTCTTACTGATAGGAAATGTCTTTTTCCTGTTTTATGACTATGCAGTGACCGTGATTTTAAGTCAGTATGTTTTAAAAATAAGGGACAAAATATTTAGAAAAAATTAATATTTCTTATTGCGAAAAAAGAAAAAATATGTTATAATTGCAAGAGAACACGCTCGTTTATCTGTTTTTTATTCATAAAATGAAGTTTTATCGGGAATTAAGGTGATAATATGAAGCAAAAACTCTGTTTTAGGTTAATTTGTGCTGTACTTGCGGCTGTCATTACAGGCTCGGCTTTTTTTGTTGTGTTTGCTTCGGTTTCCGCAAACGCCGCGGATACTTTATCTGCATCTGATGACGGTTTTTTTGACGAAGACTCAGAAACGGTTTCTCAGAATTCAGAAACAATAAAAAGTGATTTTATCGCGACTGTCGGCACAAACTTACTCAAAGCAAGCTATGCTTCCCCCTCAAAAGGCGGAAGCGGCTATGTTGACGGCGATTATGTAAACCTTCGCAGCGGGGCAGGGACAAGCTATTCCGTAATTACCTGTATGCGTGAGAACACTAAGTTTACATATGTTGACGGAAAGCTTTATAATTCAAACTGGTATAAAATTAAGCTTACATCTAACTCAAAAACAGGATATATACACAAAGATTATGCAGGCGTATCGAAGACATCTTCCGGGAACTCCTCTTCAAAGGGAAGCGGTTATGTTAATGCGGACTATGTAAATCTTCGCAGCGGAGCGGGTACAAACTATTCGGTGGTAACCTGTATGCGTAAGAATACAAAGCTTACATTTTTAAGCACATCTCTTTACAACTCGAGCTGGTATAATGTACAGCTTTCCGACGGCAGAAAGGGTTACATATTCAAGACATATGCTACTATATCGTCAACCTCGTCGGGATCGTCAAGCTCGTCGGGCTCTTCGCAAAAATCTTCGGGTTACATTAATTCCGACTATGTAAATCTTCGCAGCGGAGCAGGTACAAATTATTCGATAGTGACCTGTATGCGTAAGAATACAGCGTTTACACTTTTAAGTACAACGGTTTACAACTCAAACTGGTATTATATCCAGCTTACAGACGGCAGAAAAGGCTATGTTTCCAAGATGTACGCAACGAAATCGTCATCGTCTTCCGGTTCGTCCGGCTCTGATTCGTCAAAAAAGACAACAGGTTATGTTAATGAGGACTATGTAAATCTTCGCAGCGGAGCGGGTACAAGTTATTCGGTAGTAACCTGTATGCGAAAGAATACACAGTTTACATTTATCAGCACATCTCTTTATAATTCGAGCTGGTACCACATTCAGTTATCAAACGGCCAAAAAGGATATATTTCAAGCCAGTACGCTACCAAAAATCCGACAGGTTCTTCATCTGATGATGATGACGACAATGATAACGGCTCAAGCTCATCGGGTTCGATCAATCTTTCCGATACGAGCGAAACGATTTATGTCGGCAATAAGTACGCCGTAACGGCAAGCGGCGCAAGTTCCGTAAAGTGGAGCAGTTCAAATACCTCCGTCGCAACCGTTGACTCAAACGGTGTAGTCACGGCAAAAGCAAGCGGTACCGCAAACATCAAGGCCGCTTCGGGTTCTTCGTCGGCAACCTGCAAGATTACGGTTAAAAACGGCAAATCAGTACATATTTCCTCAACTTCAATATCCAATATGCGTAGAGGAAAATCCGTGCTTTTGCGTTCAAATACAGGTTCTGTAAAGTGGAAATCCTCAAACGAAAAAATAGCTACCGTCAATAACGGTATTGTCGATACAAAGGCTAACGGTTATGTAACGATTACCGCCTACACATCAAGCGGAGCCGCTACCTGCCTTATCAATGTTATAGGACGAGACAATGTAAGATTTGTTTACGCAAGTCCTAACTCTGCACCGAAAAATTCCAATGTAACATTTAAGGCAATTACGGATACGGACAGAGTAGATTTAAGATTTGTTGTTTCAAAAGGAAGCACATCTTACACCATCTACGCAACAAGCAAAGTAAAAGACGGCAACAACTATATTTGGTCCGCGTCAAAGAAGCTGTCCGCTTCGGGCGAGTGGACTGTTAAGGCTTACGCAAAGTACAAGGATTCAACCCAATATCTCACAACACCCGTAAACGGTGAGGGAAAGGTCTTTGTAACTTCTTCAACCGATAAAACGACTACGGTTTGTGCCGAAAGGCGTGCAAGTGACGAGGTCATTAATCTTATTGCCGATTACGAGGGATTTTTGAGCAGTGTAACCGCGGACAGTATCACAACAGACCCGACTCTCGGCTACGGTAAGGTTGTACTTACAAATGAACAGTTCTATAATAACCTCACAAAAACCGAGGCGTACGCTTATCTGTGCCAGACCGTGAACAACGGCGGTTATACGACTAAGACAAACCAATACCTGCTCGATAACGGAATTAAATTTAATCAGCAGCAGTTTGACGCGCTTGTTTGTTTTACATACAATGTAGGTGCGAGTGCAATTTATAATGATTCCGACCTTCAGTCGGTACTTTTGAATACTTCCTCGGGCGGTTCTCAAATTAAGGCAGGGGCGAGCGGTTATGTTAATGCGAGCTATGTTAATTTGAGAAGCAATGCGGGTACTAATTATTCCGTATTGACCTGTATGGACAAAAATACTAAATTTACATTCGTTGACGGCAAGGTTTACAACTCAAGCTGGTACAAAATCAAGCTGTCAAACGGTACTGTCGGCTACATTTACAAGTCCTATGCGTCTGTTTCGGGCGGCACAAGAGATTTGGACAATGTGGATATGGGCAGCTATCTTAAATACTATCTGCAATATCACCACGCCGCAGGTTCGTGCTACTGGGGACTTCTCTACAGGCGAATTGACGAGGCAGAGGTGTTCTTCTACGGTGACTATGTCCGTGACGGACAGTACAACAAAAAAGGCTTTGAGTTTAACTGTCAGGTATATCCGTCGTTCGGAATAAGTTAATCGTGAAATTTAACTTGATTTAAGAAGGTAAAACAATGAAAAAAATAGGATTTATCGGTGCGGGAAATATGGCAACCGCGATTATCAAAGGACTTATTTCTCAAACCTCGGGTAATGCCGATTACATCAATGTGTTCGATACCGACAGCGATAAATGTGAGGTTATGTCCGATATGGGCGTTAATGTATGCACTTCGGGCATAAATACGGTTGAGTGCAGTGATATTATTGTCCTTGCTGTTAAACCCCAAAACTACGCAGAGGTGCTTGAGGCTACAAAGCCTGCCGTAAATCAAAATAAAACATTTGTTTCAATAGCGGCAGGAATTTCCATTGAGTATGTGCAGAATGCTCTTTCATGCAAATGCCCTGTTGTCAGGGTTATGCCCAATACTCCGCTTCTGATTCAAAAGGGTGCTTCCGCGCTCTGCCCGTCCGACAACATTTCAGACGAGGATAATAAGCTTGTATATGATATGTTCAGCAAAGGCGGCGTGTGTGAATACATAACCGAGGAACATATGAATGAAATTATTGCTGTAAACGGCAGCAGCCCTGCTTATATATATTTGTTTGCAAAAGCAATGGCTGATTACGCGCAGAGCAAGGGAATAGACTACAACAAGGCAATGAAACTTATTTGCGGAACGCTTGAGGGTGCGGCTGCGATGCTTTTAGAAAGCGGCGACAGTGCCGATGTGCTCATTCAAAAGGTGAGCTCAAAGGGCGGAACAACAATAGCCGCTCTTGACTGTCTTAAACAGCACGGCTTTTATGAGGCAATTCAGGACGCCATGGAGGCTTGCACAAAGCGTGCAGAGGAGCTTGGTAAATAATAATCATATTGTAAATACATTTTGCATAAAGTTTTAACGGACAACCTAAATTCTATACGGTTACTTTATGTGAAAGGAATGTATTTATGAAAGGCATTGTATTTTCGTTTAAAAAGGCGAAGCTTGGAATAAAGGGATTTAGGCGTATCACTTTTTCAGATATGCGTTATTTTCTGAAACGGTACGGTATTACGATTTTATTTTCTGCCGTGCTGCTGTTCGGTCTTGCATCAGGCTCGGTTTATGCTCAATCATCGAATATAGATTTACTTGATTCTCTTGATTTTTTATTTACAACTAACCTTGACGCAAGGCTTGCACAGAATCCGGTAGGTACTTTCTGTGCTTGCTTTGCGTCAGATTTTATTTTTTTGTTTTCGGTATTCTTACTCGGACTTACGCCTTGGGGAGCTTTTATAATGCCGTTTATTATACTGTTTAAGGGCTTCGGAACGGGTATTACCGCAGGCTATCTTTTTGCCGTACATAAATTTGCGGGAATAGGATTTTATTTGCTTATTCTTTTGCCGGGAACATTTTTGTTTTGTGCCGCTCTGATTAACTTTTGCTCAAAAGCATTTGTTTTTTCTAAGGAGATGCTTGTATTTACTTTCGGAAAGTATCCTCCGAGCCAAACTTTGCGGTCAAAGGCAGTTTCTCTGTCGTCGTACTTTATGGCTTCGTTAATTCTGTCTTTTTTAGCGGCACTGATAGACGCCGTGCTCTGGACGCTTCTTGCGGGAATGTTTAATTTTTAGATACTTACAGGCACTTTTGGAGGTATTTGATGTCATCAAATAAAGGCTCTTTTGCTTTAACTGAATTTTTTTCGGGTCTCTTTCATAATTTCCCGAAGCTGTTACTGACAAATTTGTATTTTGCTGTTCCGTCGGCAGTTTTTTTTGCTGTTTTCTGGTTTGTTAATTCTTTTTTCAAAATAAACTCAAATTTTGTGCTTTTTCTCACCGTAATACCGCTTTTTCCGTTTTATGCGGGTGTTGTGCAGGTTACATCGCACATAGTCAGGGGAGATGACGGCATAAATGTGCGGGACAATTACATTGCAGGTGTAAAAGAAAATTTTGCACGGTTTTTAGTACACGGTGTCATTATGTACGTGGCAATTGTATTCAGTTATTTTTCAATAAAAATGTATGTTTCGCTCGGAGCCAAAAACGGAATGTTTTATATGCTCCTTGTAATCAGCGTGTTAATTTGCATATTTTTTCTCTTTGTTTTTTATTATGTTCCGTCAATGACAGTTACCTTTGATATATCAATGAAAAATATTTATAAAAACAGTGCCCTTATGTCATTTGGTGAGCTTAAGCATAACATCATTGCGACTTTCGGTGTTATTGTACTTTTTCTGCTTTGTGCTACTGTTTTGATGTGCTGTTATTTGCCCGCAATTATCATCACGGTTACTTTTTTGCTGGCACTTTTCATTGTTCCTTCCATTATGTCATATATTATAAATTCGGCAGTTTACAAGCCGATGTACGACATAATTGCCGGCAAGGGCAAAAAAAGCAATGAGATTGAAAACAAAATCAATGACGCGCGCAGCAATCTTGCCGACGGCAAAAACCTAAGTGAAGATAATTCGTACGATTTTTCAATGCTTGACATAGATGAAAGCGGAGATGCGGACGAATACATATATTATAACGGAAAGATGATCAAACGCGGTGTTTTGCTGCAAATGAAAGACAACAAGACCGAAAAAGGAGGATAAATATGCAATACAGATATAAAACTAAAACATCAAAAAAGCCGATTGTTATTTTAGTAACGGTTATCGCTGTTATTGTTGTTGCGGGAATTATTTTTGCTGTTATGCTTATGAATGGTAAATCAACCTCTGAAAATCAAAACACAACGACGCAGCAGACAACGGCATTAACAGAAACAACTCAGGATAATTCAGTGCAGAGTGAACAGACAACTCAGGATTCGCAGTATTCTGCCACAGGTACGCAAGCCGGTGATGAAGAAGATACTGAAGAAACTTCCGCCGTGCATAACGATGTTGTTGTCCCAACTAAGGGAGACGGTGAAATAAGCTATTTTAACGCAACCTATGTTCCTTATAAGGCGATTGATACTGCCACAAACGCAGAGTGTTCTCTAAGAGAGGTGTTCGGTTCTGCTTTTTCAAACGGCGTAATAACCTTCAACAGCGACGGTACTTTTACTGATTCTGTGACATCTTCATCATCAAATTACGGTGAATACATTGTTGAGGGTGATGAAATTTCAGCGACTTACTCAAATGATAAGAATATGCAGATTACTGCCGTAGAGTGGGACGGTGACACCCCGACAGAGCTAATCATAAATTACGGCGGGTATGATGTTTATTTTAATATGTAAATCATTGAATTTAAAAACGGAGACATTATGGCTAGAAAAGCAAAAAATAAAGGAAAATCAAATTTACATTCAAAAAATAACAGTGCTAAGAAAAAAAGGCTAAAAATTATAACAGCAGTTGTAATTTTTGCAGTTGTTGTTGTATTTGCCTTTATCTTTATAAAAGGATGTGTTGAGACATCAAAGAACACAAAGGGACTTGTTGACTGTCAGTGGACACCGTCATATGCTCACAACGCAAGCGGCGACGAGGTTGAGATGAGCGAGATATACAATACTTACTATACAAATTATAAGGGCTCTTTGACTTTCAACTCTGACGGTACATTTTCCTTGTGGCTTTCTCCGGGCGAAGCGTCCGACGGAACCCATACCGGAGAGTATTCAGTCAAATCCGACGATACGGTTGAAGCATATTTTGACGACGGAACAAACACAACCTTTAAGCTTCAAAGAAACGACGGTGAGATTGAAGCAATAACGATAAATTATAATGATTATGAAATTTACTTTACAAAGGAATGAAAGGAATAAAAATGAGGGTGAACAGACCGATTTCCAAAGAAAGAATTTATCTTTTTGACAATATCAAGCTTTTTGCAATAATACTTGTTGTAATAGGACACGCTATTGACTTCATTGCGCGGCAGGACGGAAACCATCTTGAAAAGAGCCTGTTTCTCGCAATTTATTCCGTACATATGCCTCTGTTCATATTTATAAGCGGATTGTTTACAAAGCCGATGAATAAAGAAACGAAATTTCCTAAGCAAAGGGTAATATCATATGTGTTAATCGGAATTGCTATCAGAATTATGATGGCATTGCTTTCAATAATATTAAGGGAAGATTTCAGGTATTCCGTTCTTGATATGTACGATTCATTCGCGTGGTTTATGTGGGCGATGGCGGTGTTCATTTCGCTTGTCTGGCTGTTCAGGGAATACAACACAAAGATTTTACTGCTTATTTCCGTAATAATAGGTTGTATGTCGGGGTTTGACAAAAACCTCGGTGATAAACTTGTATTGATGAGGATAGTCGTATTTTTACCATTTTTCATTGCAGGTTATATGCTGAAACCTGAGCAAATTTTGCGTGTAATTTCAAATAAGTGGATTAAAGCAGTATCTGCAATAATAGCAATAGGAATTTTCTTATTGTTTGTTTTCTATACCGACACCTACAAAATATTCCGATCAATGTTTACAGGCAGAAATAATTTCGGTTACCTCGGTGACTATTACAATTTAGGATTTATAGTAAGGGGTGTGTCATACGCAGTTTCTGCTGTGTTTGGATTTTCGCTGTTGTGCCTCGTTCCGAACAAAAACCTCGGATTTTTGTCAAGTGCAGGTACAAAAACACTTCAGATATATTTTTGGCATAAAGCGTTTTTGTTTGTCTTGGAGCATTTTAATGTTTATGACCGAATTTCAGTTTTAACAGGGGAGACCTTTGCTACACTCATTTATATTCTGATTGCAGTTTTGATCACATTTATATGTGCTTTCCCCGTGTTTTCCTTTCCTACAAAACAGCTTCTTCTCTTCGGAAAAGAAAAATGATATTTTTTCTGGACATAGTTTGTGTATTTTACACATTCTGTGTCCTTTTTGTTTGTATAAAATTAATTGAACTAAAAAAACAGTAACAAATCAGAAATTAAAATTATGTTAAATCAGCCGAATTTTTAAAATATTGCACAAATTTATTTTTTTATTGAGAATAAAAAGCTTTGATATATAATTAAAAATTATTTGAAATATAAAAAATATAGGAATATTAAGGCGTATTTTACATAATCTTTATATAATAAACATTAAATTAAACAAATACAATAAAAGAATTTAAAAAGTATTGAAATAATTTAACTAAAATGTTATAATAAACTGAAATCATTGATGCTGTGGGATTTTTTCTGGTATTTGGTCCACTGTAGGTCAGACAGTAAAGGTTAAAAATATCACAGTTTATTCAATATTCTCTGAATTTTATCAGTATTAAAGGTTATGGAGGTAAATAATCTATGAAAACAAGTATTTTTCGTATCGGCAAGAAGTCTTTGTCGGTAATCATAGCGCTTGTTATGATTTTATCAATGACCCTTGTCGGCGTAGTAAATGTAAATGCGGCTGAAAACGCAAGAGTTTACTTTAGAAATAATAGCAGCCCATCTTTCAATGACCCCTGCATTTATTATTGGGGTGGCGATGCCGGTAATCAGTGGCCCGGCACTCATATGACAAATTTGAGCGGTGATGTTTATTACACTGACATTCCGAATAACAGCCAAAGCTGTATTTTTAATGACAATGGTAACAATCAAACTCAAACCACGAATCTGTCACTGCCGTCCGGTTGGGCAACAACTCCCCAGATTTATGATGCAGCTTCTAAAAGCTGGATGCCATATTCAGAAGGCGGAGACACAACATCAGCTGTATACACAATCTACGGTAACTTCAACGGAAATTACACATGGGATACTAAGGTAAAAACCGAGGCAACAGAGGTTACTGATGACGGAATATATAAATTTGAGATAACATCTGCAGGTTCAGGCGACAGTGCTAACGGCAACGCGTGGTTCAGAGTTTTTGCCGACAGTGTTGAGTACACAACGACTTCGGGCTCTGATACTTCGATTGCAGATTCGTCTTCCGAAAATCCTCTTTCATCAAAAACAGGATCTAACGGTGCTTTCTTCTTCACTCCCGTAAGCGGACAGACTTATTATGTTTGCGTAAAGGCAACAAGTGAAAATGATCCTACTCCGCTCGTATGGCTTGAGTCAGGTTCAGATACTCCGAGTGAGCAGTCATATTATATAGGCGGCCGTTTCAGAGCTAAGAATGCTCAGGGCGAGTATGTTTATTCATATACAAATGAGAATAATTATGCATGGAATGAGAGCAGCACAGTATTCGAGCTTACTGATGATGACGGCGACGGAATTTATACATTCGATACAAATTCATCTGTTGCCGAGTTATCAGTACAGCTTCAAAATCAGTACGGCGTAAGCTATGATCCGTATTTCATGATTCATACAGGTAACGGAATCAACGATGAATGGTACGGCAAGGGCGGCGGAGTGTTCAACGAATCTTCTACTTCTTATACCCTTGATAAACAGTCTGCAGGTACTACGACAAACGAGCAGACAAATCTTCTGAAATTTGCGGGAACTTCCGATTCCGCTCCCGTAGTGTTGAAGTTTAATCCCGCTACACTTGAGCTTTCTTATGAAATCGGTACACAGGAAGCTGCGGGTCAGTACACGATTACCGACAATTCCGTAAGCGGTACTGTATCACTTACGGCAAAGGCTGAAGGTAAAGCCGAGAATACTGCCGATGCAGACGATACTGTAACCGTAACTGCTACACCGAGCAAGGATTTCTTTGTATGCACAGGCATCACGGTTGAAGCAGACGACGGTTCTGAAATTACCGCAAGCGGCAGCGGCAATACATACACATTTACAATGCCTGCTCAAAATGTAACAATTACCGCTACTTATGAATACAACAAGGCGGCATACATCGCATCTGCAGGCGACGGCTTGTGGATTGATGTAAATCCTGCCGCAAATGATTCTGTATCTACACTTATAAAGTGGAATAACTATTTCGGTGCTAAGCACGCAACTACAAATCCATATACATTCTATCTTCCTAAGAATGCGGCATTAAACGGTGCGACTGTTTATAACGGATTTGACAGTTCTGTTACTGTTGCAGGTACTGAAATCCAGCCGAACAGCAGTGCTTCGGTTAACCTTGTAATCGGCGATAACACGGTAAGCGGTGCTTACAACGGCAACTTAAAAGTAATGCAGGGTTCAACTGACGCCATGTTCCTCTACACAACAGACGGAAAAGGCACTGAATATCCGCTTCCTACAGCAGATATGTATACAGACACCCGTGCACAGGGAACAAAAGATGATGTAAAGGCAAAGGGCGGCGACTGTGTAACAATGGATAACACAGCTTCGGGTGAGTTTTCCGAAGCGATGCTGCTTGAGCAGATAAAGGGCAGAGGCAACTCGTCATGGGAAGCAAGCCAGGAGTTGTTCGGTAAATATGCGTTTAATATGAAGCTTGATTCCAAGACAAACCTCCTCGGTATGGATGCTGCCGAATCAAGCGGTGCCAAGAGCTGGTGCCTGCTTGCTAACAACGCAGATGAATCAATGCTTAGAAACACGCTGACTTTTGATCTTGCTGACGCTTTGGGACTTCCTTATACACCCGAATACAGATTCGTTGATATTTATGACAACGGCGAGTATATGGGTCAGTACCTTGTTACGGAAAAGGTTGATGTCGGCAGCTCAAAGCTTATTAAGGGCGAGGCATTTGACGATATTAACGAAGATGCAGTAGGCGAAGTAAATGAAACAACTGTTTCAGGTACTTATTCTTACAACGGACAGAGTTATCAGATGCAGTACGCACAGGTTTCTGCTGACGGCAACACATCTTCAATTCCTTTTGATAATACAGGAACATATCTCCTTGAGTTTGAAATTGTTGACAGATATACTTCGGAAGCTTCTTGGTTTATTACACCTCACGGTCAGCATATTGTAGTAAAATCACCTGAATTTGCAACAAAAGAGCAGGTTGAGTTTATTGCTCAGAAATATGCCGAAATGGAAGCAATCGCATACAGCGATAATCTTACACTTAAACAGCTCAGTGAAAAAATGGATGTTGATTCCTTTGCAATGGTATATCTCATTCAGGAGCTTTCATCAAACCTTGATTCGGCTTCATCAAGTTACTATGTAATGTTTGATTGTTCCGCTTCAACACCTAAGTTTGTAGCTTCCCCTGTATGGGACTATGACTGGGCATACGGACAGTACACAACTCAAAACGGTTACGGCGTAAATAAATATGAGGCAAACTCAAGTACTCCGATTATTTCCGATAATCCACAGGTTTGGTATGCTAAAAATAAGGCAATTGACAACAGCGAGACTCCTTTAACAGGATACAGCCTCCAGTCAAAGCTTGCAAATAACTATGAATTCCAGAAAGTTATTAAAAAGGCTTGGAACGGAACTTCTTCAAACGCCGGCTTCTATGAGCTTATTCAGACATATTATTCAGACGGCGGAAAGCTTGACACATGGTACAACCAGATTTCTGCATCTGTTGATATGAACGAAACACGCTGGGGCTTCATTAAAAGCAATCCGATGATCACATGGGGTTCAAAGGACACAGGTGCTACTCAGGCAGAAGCTGTAAATTATCTCAAGAACACATGGACAAAAACCCGTGCCGAGTGGCTTAATACTCAGTTCCAGACATATCCCGACTACGATCTTGTCGAAACTCCCACAATCACGGCAACCGATTCAACGGGTGTTGATATTTCCGATAGCGTAGAAGAGGGAACAGAGATCATAATCACAGCTACATCAGACGGCGATGTTGATACATACCAGCTCTTCGACAACGGTGAGCTTGTCGCTGAAAACGAAACAGGTGTATTTACCATTGACAACGCCGAGGTAGGCGAACACACCTACACGGTAGAGGCTGTTTTTGAGGGCATTGCATCTGAAGATTCAAATGAGATCGTAGTTACAGTAACTGAAAAAGCTCCGAGCTTCACAGTTTCACTTAAATCGGATTACAGCTCAGTAATTGAGGGCGATCAGTTCACACTTACAACTACAGTTAGTCCCACTGAAGGTGCTTATACCTACGAGTACTTTGTTTCAACATCTCCCGACGGCGCAGGCGCACAGTCTTTGGGTGCAGCGTCAAATAAAAATACTTTAACTGTAACTTCAGAGTCACAGGGAACATATTACTACTACGTTATTGCTACATTGAACGGCGAAATGATATCATCAAACATTGTTTCGGTTTCAGTAACCGCATCTGTCGGTGTTCACGAAGTAACAGTTTGCTTCAAGGCTCCTTCGGCACAGTCTTACGCGCCGTCCGTTTCGCTCAACGGTGAAGCACCTATTGCAATGACAAAGGATCTCTACCTCGGTCAGGATTATTCGGGTTCTCTTAAAATGTATCAGTTTAAGGCTACGCTTACAATTGATTCATCAAAGCAGAACACACTCACATTTACTACTAAAAAGACCGATGTAAATGCCTCCATAACAGACAGGTTCTCTTTGGACACATATTATTTGGCTGTTGATAATCTTATGAGCGGTACCGAGGTTGTTGACCTTACATCACAGCCCGAATATATCCGTAACTTCTACTATACCGCAATTCATATGGTTTACACAGCTGAAAGACCTACCGATAAAACTCTCGGCTTCACAAATATCGGCGGTACTCGTTACAAGATGGGCTCATATGTCACTGAGTACGGTGTTGAAAATATGAGCATTAAGAGTGCAACCGAGGTTCAGATGATTAAGGCTGCTTTGAGTAATCCTTCCGATTTACAGTATGCACTTCTTGATGTCAACCTTGACGGAGTGGTAGATGTTCGTGATGCAACTTTAATACAAAAGGCTCTTGTAAGCGATTGACATATTTTTTAAAAGGTGTATAATAATGTCATAAGTGCAGAAGTCTGACTTTGGCTTCGGCACAAAAATAAAATGGAGGTAATACAATGAGGCATAATTTAAAGCGCATCGGTAACAAGACGCTTTCGATAGTTTTGTCGCTTATGATGGTCATATCGACATTGCTTGTCGGCGTTGTTGCTGCTGACGCTGCCAGTGGTACTATTGATGTATATTTCAAGAATACTGTTGGCTGGAACCAAGTATACGCTTATTTTTATAACAGTAATTATTGGGACAATAGTAAGGGTACCGGTTCTTCAGGTATTGCCGGCGGACCGATTCAAATGCAGAAGGTTGACGGCACGGACGATATTTATAAGTGTACCTATACAGGTAATTATTCTGGTTATATTTCCTTTACAAGAGACAGTCAGCCTAATTACGGTAATTTCTGGCAAACTCAGGCTGTTTACAGGGGAGATTTCTCCGTGGATAAGCCCTTGTTCACTCCTGATACAAACTCATCCGGTACATATAACGAAACCGTATATTATAGTAACGGTTCGTGGTCAACTTATTCCACGGAACCTGCTGAAACTCACTACTACATCGGCGGCCGTTTTAGGGTAAAAGATGCAGACGGTGCTTATAAATACACATATGACTCCAGTTTGTGGGGACCGAGTTCTACTAATATTGAATTAACTGATGATGACGGTGACGGAATCTATACCTTAAATACTAATTGCACTATTGCCGAGCTGTCCGAAACTGTACAGGGAACAAGTGAAGCATTGCCGCTTTACTTCTTCATTCATACAGGAAACGGCATTAACAGTGAGTGGTATGGTCAAACAGGTGCTGTTTTTGATGATGACATCAGCTTCGTAACACTTTCTGCTCAGGGAGCAGGTACATCAACAGATAATTTTAACGGACTTGTAAGATTTAACGGCACATCTCAGTTTGGTACCGTTGTATTAAAATACAATCCCGAAACACTTGAACTTTCTTATGAGCTTCAGGGACTCGGAGAGCAGTACGCTGTAAATATAGGTACACAGGACAACTGTACAATTTCTGTTGATCCTCAGTCTGCATATGAGGGTCAGACTGTTACCGTTACTGTTGCGCCGAATGAAGGATATTTGTGCACAGGTGTTACTGTTGATCCTGTTACTGAGGTTAGCGGAAGCGGAAATACATACACATTTAAAATGCCCGCAAGCGATGTGACTGTTTCGGCAACTACACGAGCTGCTGAGACATATTCGGTAACAGCTTCTGTTAATAATGAAGCAATGGGTAGTGTTTCTGTAACTCCGTCCAATACGGTAACTGAGGGTACTTCTGTTACTGTTACTGCATCTGCTAATACAGGCTATGCGTTTAAGGAATGGCAGGTAGTAAGCGGCACATATGCAGGAGACCTCACAAGCTCTGAAATTACATTTGTTCCTACTGATGATGTAGAGCTTATGGCTGTGTTTGAAGAGTCTCTCGGTGAGGAAACAGGTACATACCTGCTTGTAACCACAAACCATAACAACAGACCTTCTACATGGGCTGGCAATATGCTTATATTACCGGTATATAATGTGTCCGGTACTTATACGGCATATTTGGAAACTACTTTGAACTCCACTATAAATTATTATTTTGGTTTATCTACCACTCAGGATGTAAGTGGTATGGTAAATGTCACAGGAGTAAGTTATGTAACAAACGGTTCTGTTTCTGCATATGCTCAGAATTACAATAATGATAACGGCAGAAATTACAACTTCTCCTATTTCAGAGTTTCAAATCCGAATGTTAATAAAATCACATTTGAATTTTCAAGTATTACATCCGGTAACGGAAATATTACATACACTTTGACTGCAAGTGAAGATACTACTCCCGAAGATCCGAATAAAGTTACAATTAATGCAAAGGACGGTACGATTGTCGATAATGTTTCTACAACATCTGATTACGGTTCTACAACATTACTAAGCGGATACGATGAAGTTGTATCTGATGATCCTAATGTTCACTATTCTGTATATACTGCAACAAAGGGTAACATGATCAGAATTCAGACTCAAGTGGCTACACCTTATTATAACGCAGGTTATTATGTTGCTGCTTATGTAATCAACGGTGTTACTGTTGAGGCTGTTTCACAGGGTAACGGTAGATATGAGGCTTCATATCTGCTTTCCGAGAGCATGACTTCAAAATCACTTGAGATTACACCTGTCTATTACAATACAAATATTGAGAAAAATGACGACTACATCACCTTCTATGTTGATGCATCCGAAGTTCTTAATGATGATTATGCTTCTAAATTAGCAGGTAACACACTTGCAACATATACTTACTACTACACAGGCGGAGCGGGTGCTGACGGTGATCCGAATGCTAATGAGGGTGACGGTGCATATCCGGGTCAGCCAATGCTTCGTGAAAATAACGGTAAGTATTATACAAAGGTTGCAAAATATTATTACAACGCACAGGGCGAAAAGACAGAGTATGCCATCTCAGGTGTAGTTGTAAGTAACTATTCAAACGATAAGCTTCACAATCAGTTTATGGTTGCTGAGGGTAAAGCAAACGCTCAGACATATGACTACGACGACCTCGTACAGATTGACAGAAACGCATACGATGTTGTTGAATTTAAGATGCAGTACAGTAAGAATGAAACTAACCAGAGCATCTTGCTTCAGAATGCAACAAATAACCCTGATCTGACTTCAACAAAAGTTGACCTTTCACAGTTTACAGCCAATAACGGTTGGGATATGATTGTTGACTACGACGGAAACGCTACATCACTCCTTGGCAACCTGCTTACAGAAGAGGATATGGCAAAGGACGAGCTGAGAATTGTTTCAGTCGGTAACCAGAACATCGCAGGTCACGGACAGTGGTCAACCGTATGGTATGTATTTGATAAGGACGGCAATTACATCACACGCGGTGTGCCTTCAGACTTTTTACCGAGATTGAACGGTACCGATGAAAATACTGCTGCATACAAGGCAATTGAGGCTGCCGGTTACGCTAACTCTCCCGCTTATGTTTCATTTGAATCAATCAGCGGTGCTGACAGCCGTGTTGACGGTCAGTGGTTCTATTCAAAGTCAATTCAGGAAGTAACAGGTTCTACTATGGTTCAGTATGCAGATTCTTCCGATTCTGATGTTTGGACAACTGATACTGAAGGTGTAACAGGCAACACTGCAACGATTGCAGGTCAGACATCTGTTACTGTTACTCGTAACACTTCTGTTGAGCTTTCTGCAAATCCCGGCGACGGATATATGTTTGTTGAATGGGGATACCTTGATGCAGACGGAAACTACAAGGCTTTCTCAGTAAATGCGAATCAGCAGGTTACAAGTGTTATCCTCGATAAATCTTACACATTTGTTGCAAGATTTGTTAAAGTTTCCGATCAGACATTGATTTTCAACCATAATAAGTATACAGGTCCCGATGCGCTCGGCGGCGGCGGTTACTATTACTTAACTATTGTTCGCCACGGCACAGACGGTTCTACCGAAACACTTTGTACAAGAGCTGAAAACACATATGCGCTTCAGGTTAATCCTGTTGAGGATGAATATTTCACAGTTACTCTGATTACTCACATGATGGGTAATAACCAGTTTGTTAACTGGTATAGACTTGACGGAACTGAGTATCAGATAGTTGAGCCTGAGGATGAGGTTGTTCCTGTAAATCAGGAGGTATCGTTCACATTTGATGTTTATGTTGATGATATCTATGACAACGAAAAGCTCCTTGTTAACACATTTAACTATTACTCAGATATTGCTTCTGTAACTGCTGAAGCTGTACTTAACTATGAGTACATTGACAGATTCGGAAGTGAAAAGACTTATACTGTTAATATAACACTTGATGACGTTTATATTGATCAGTACGGTTATAAAATCATTGATAACTTAATCTACTTTAATGCTCCTTACATTGATGACCTTTACAAGAACTGTACTTGGGAGATCACTGATCAGAAGTATACTACAGTAGGTACAACAGCTACTCTTAAGGCAACACAGGTTTCTAAGCCTTGCAATGTTACAATTACCTTAAGCGAGGGCGACATAGCAACTCCTATCAATAATATTCCTTACAACTCATATCTAACAAAAGAAGACGGTTCGTTCTATTCTTGTGATGATCCAAACTTCTCATACTGGATTGTTTATGAGTTTGGTACAAATAAGGAAGTAGCAAAATGCTTCTCTAAGGAGTTCAACCTCAAGATTGTTGACGATTACGATATCGTTGCAGTATTCGGTGATCCTGCTGAAACCTCAATGTCAATCGGTACTCCGACATACTCAAGAGAGCAGTATACTGACGAGGCAGGCAACAAGTATGACTACTTATACGCTGATTTCATAGTATCGGTTATGGACAGCAAATACACTCTGCTTAATTCTACATCTGATTCTGATCCGGTTCAGTACCGTACGGGTCTTATGGTAGAAATAAGCCAGAACACAAAGCTTGACCCGAACACAAGCACAGATTACTCTGATATTACTTTCGCAAGTGATGACGAGAAACTTATGAGCTTTGCTACTTCGGGACAGACCTCAACTAACAGATATGCTATGGACGGCGATAACAGAGTTGTATATAACTACACGATTCTTAACGCTGACTATAATAACTTGAACAGGCTTGACTACTTTGTTAAGTTCCAGAACAGCGCTGCAATGCAGCTCTATGTTATGAAAGCATATTACTATGTATATCAGGTGGATGCAAACGGTGACATTATTCCGGATTCATATCAGATTACTGAGGCTGTATACTTCAACCTATATCAGATAGCTAATCAGTCTAAATGATAATCAGTTATATATGCTATGTTTATTTAATCAATGGGGTGATACTAATGAAAAAATCATACACTTCTCCGGAATTCAAGGTTACAAAGTTTGAGTTTGAAAGCACTTTGGCTACTGCAATTGTAGACAGTGTCAACACTACTTGGCCGTCTGAGGACGAAGTAGGTACTCAGTCTTCTACCGGCCCTGTAATCGTAGATCCTTTCTCCGGCGAAGATCCTGGTAATATGTATTGATTTAACTTTCAATGGGGCAAATACTCTTGTATTTGCCCCATAATTTTAAATATGGTGGTTATATTATGAAAATTAAAAAGGTTTTATTATCTTTTCTTGCAGTCTCGCTTGTGCTGATGTTGTCAATACAGTGTGTATTTGCAGAAACATATTTTGACAACGGTGTGTATAAGTTTATGCGTGTCGGAACAAATCAGATAAAGCTTTGTGACTATCACGGAGCTGACAAGAACCTTGTTGTCCCCGAATCAATTTTCGGTGATACTGTTGTATCTGTTGACTTTATGGCGTTTGCAAATTGTGAAAACAGCAGCGTTATTGAAACAATAACATTACCCGAAACTATGACATCGCTTGACCGTTTTGCTTTTATGGGTATGACTAATCTCAAATCCATTAATATTCCAGCAAGCTGCACTACAATCGGTTCCGGACTGTTTCAGGGTTGTACTTCACTTACAGACATCAAGCTCGACGCTGATATTACGGTAATTCCGTCTCAGTTATTTTATCAGTGCTCAAGCTTAAAGTCTTTTGATGTTCCCGAAACTGTAACGGAAATTCAAAATCATGCTTTTTCCGAATGTCCTTCGCTTGAGTCGGTTTATATTCCCGCATCTGTTGATACTATCGGTAAATATGCCTTTAAGAATACGACAGGCGTTACTATTTACGGTCACAAGGGAACTCTTGCTGAACGGTTTGCCACACTTAATGGCCTCGATTTCGTTGATGTTGATAACACTTATCAGCTTGGCGATGTAAACAAAGACGGCGTTATTTCGGTAACTGACGCAACATTGATTCAGCGTTACAGTGCAAAATTAGCCGAACTTGATGAAACCCAGATGTCACTTGCTGATTTTAACAACGACGGAGAAATTAATGTTTCTGACGCCACTAAAATCCAGATTTATCTTGTAAGTAAATAAAACAAAACAGACTCGAAAGAGTCTGTTTGTTTTTGGAGGTAAAGTTGAAATATTTAATTGCTGATATTATAACTGAATTTACGCCTAAGTATGAGTATCTAAATAATTTTGCCTCGCATTTTTTGTATAAAGGGGAGTTAAATACTCAAATTTCCTTATCCCTGAGCAACAGCTATTTTTGTGATATATGCAAGAATATGGAGCAAAAAATAGGCTTAGGAAGATGTGAGAGCTATGCTTATTCTTGCCTTTTCAGCAAGGAGATTATAAATTATAATGCGATGCTTATTCATTCGTCGGCAATTAAATATAACGGTAAAGCTTATTTGTTTTCTGCACAGTCAGGGGTCGGAAAATCAGCCCATACCGCTCTCTGGAAAAAGGTATTCGGAAGCAGGGTCGAGATGATTAATGATGATAAGCCCGTTATACGAGTTAAGGATGGCAAAGCCTTTGCCTACGGTACTCCGTTTGACGGCGGAAGCGGGATTGCAAATAATATCTCTGCACCTGTCGGCGCTGTCGTTTTTATTGAACGCGGCAAGATAAATTCGGTAAGAAAAGCTCAAAATTCTGAAATCATCAGTAATTTATTTCTTTCATCCTCAGGATATGTCACAGCAGATGCTGCCGATAAACTTCTTAATAATATAGCACGGTTAATTTCATGCTGTGATTTTTATGTTTTGACCTGCAACACGGATATTTCAGCTGTTTATACAGCGTTTGACGCTATTGTAAAATAAAAGAGTTTTAAATAACAAGCGACAGCCTTGGCTGTCGCTTGTTTGTTTATATTTTATTTATAATAATCGAAGTCAATCGTTTTGATTTTCTTCAATATATTTTAGCTGTTTATATATCATATTTGCGCACATATAAACATTTCCGCCGCCCATTGTGAGAATCAAATCGCCTTCCTTTGCGTTTTTGCATACATAGTCCGTGATCTCCTCAAATGTATCAAGACAAACTGAGTTAGGCACCTTTGCACCCAAGTCGGTTGAATATATGTTGTAGGTGTTTGTTTCTCTAACAGGAAGAATCGCAGAGATAATGGCAACATCGGGAATTTTAAGCGCCTTTGCAAAATCATCAAGCAGCATAGCCGTTCTTGAAAATGTATGCGGCTGAAATACTGCCCATACCTTTTTGAATCCCATATTCATTGCAGCGTTCAATGTGGCAGTCAGCTCTGTAGGGTGATGAGCAAAATCATCGGCAACGGTTATTCCGCATGGGGTGCCTAAAATTTCAAATCTTCTGTGAACACCGCCGAATTTATGGAGGTTTTCCGACAGCTCTTTGGGCGTCGCACCGAGATAATGAGCGGTGGCGGCTGCGGCGAGCGCATTGTAAATATTGTGTCTGCCGGGAACAATAAGCTTTATGTTTGTGAGGATTTCTCCTTTATAATACAAATCAAACTGCTCGTGAACACCCTTGTCTGCGGAAACATTAACGGCTCTGTAATCGCAGTTTTCACCGAAGCCGTATGTTATTTTCGGAATATTAACATCTTTTACAGCTTCAAGCGTATTTCCATCATCGCCGTTTATTACAAGCAGTCCGGTTGTCTGCTTAGCAAATTTATTAAAGGATTTTTTGATGTTGTCGAGATTTTTAAAATAATCAAGGTGATCCGCGTCAATATTGAGTATAATTGAAATGTAAGGGTTCAGCTCCAAAAAAGTATCAACATACTCGCAGGCTTCGCATACGATAATATCGCTGTGACCCACATAGCTGTTGCCGCCAATAAACGGAAGCTTGCCGCCTATGATTGCCGACGGGTCAAAACCGCTTCCTATTAATATCTGCGATAGCATTGCGGTTGTGGTTGTTTTTCCGTGCGTGCCTGATACCGCGATGCTTCTTTTATATCGCCTTGTAACAATGCCGAGCATAACGCTTCGCTCAATGCAGGGGATACCCTGTTCCTTTGCAGCCATTCTTTCGGGGTTTGTTTCTTTAATTGCGGCCGAATAAACAACCAGCTCTGCTCCGTTGATATTTTCCGCTCTGTGACCCATATATACGGGAATACCGTAGCTTTTGATTCTGTCGAGTGTTTCGCCCTCGTTCATATCCGAGCCCGAAAGCTCAAAGCCTTCGCTCCTCAGTATCTCGGCAAGCGGACACATACCGCTTCCTCCTATACCTATGAAATGTATCCTTTTTATATTATCCATAAGTTTATCGTAATTCAAAATACAACCGCCTTTGTAATTATTTGGGTAATTCTATCTTATATTATAAGTCTAAAACGATAAAAAATAAATACCTAAAAGCAAATTTATTCATTTTTGCAGCTAATATTTTATAAGTTTCAAATTCTACCCTGTTGCCAAATAATTGAGTCAATGGTAAAATATATGTATAAATAAGCGGTGGTACAGAATATGGCATTAAGTAAAAATGATATTATAAATTTAACAATAACTTCAACATCGGCGGATGGAAGCGGAGTAGGCAAAACACAGGACGGTATGGCTGTATTTGTGCCGCTTTCCGCTGTTGGAGATGAGCTTGAGGTTCGCATTTTAAAGGCTAAAAAGACTTATGCTTTCGGAAAAATCGAGAGGATTGTAACTCCGTCTTCCGTGCGAATTGAGCCTGATTGCCCCGTTTTTTCAAAGTGCGGCGGTTGTGTATGGCGTCATATAAGCTACGATGAAGAGTGCCGAATAAAGCATCAAAAGGTAGTTGACGCAGTAACACGAATCGGCGGAATCAAAGATGCAGTTTTTGCACCGATAATAAAAAACGATAATATTGCCCGCTACAGAAACAAAGCACAATTCCCAATTGGAACCGACAAATACGGAAAAGTGCTGATAGGATTTTACGCGTTTCACAGTCACCGAATAATTGACTGCGATGATTGTTTGCTTCAGCCTGAAATTTTTTCAAAGGTGATTTCTGTCACAAGAAGCTTTATTGAACAGTCGGACAACGATATTTATGATGAAAAAACGGGCAGGGGCAGGCTCAGACACCTGTATATCAGAATGGGTGAGGTAACAAAGGAACTGATGGTTTGCTATGTCGTAAACGGCAACGGTTTAAAGCAGGAGGATATTCTGATTAAAATGCTCAGAGAAAATCTGCCTGCGCTTACAAGCGTCATTATAAACACAAACCGAAACGACACTAATGTAATCCTCGGAGAAAAAAACAGAACAGCTTTCGGCAGGGACTATATAACAGATGAATTGTGCGGTTTAAAATTTAAAATTTCTCCTTTTTCATTTTGGCAGGTTAACAGAAGTCAGGCTGAAAAGCTTTACAACAAGGCTAAGGAGTATGCAAACCTAAAATCCGACGAAATTCTCCTTGATTTATACTGCGGAACGGGTACAATAGGACTTACAATGGCAAAAGAATGTAAGACGCTTGTCGGAGTTGAGATTATTTCCGACGCGATAAACGACGCAAAAGAGAATGCGGAAATAAACTCAATAAAAAACGCAAGGTTTATCTGCGGCGACGCGTCCTCTGCCGCGGAACAGCTAAAGAACGAAGGCCTAAAACCCGACGCGGTAATCCTCGACCCGCCGAGAAAGGGCTGCGGTGAAGAGCTTGTTAAGACAATTTTTGAAATGTCACCGAGCAGGGTGGTTTATGTTTCGTGCGATCCGGCGACGCTTGCGAGGGATTTGAAGTATTTTGAGGATTATAATTATTCTGTAAAAGAAATTACACCCTGCGATATGTTCAGCCGCACCGCTCACGTTGAGAGCGTATGCTTAATAGAAAAGAATTGATATATTAACATAGGAGCAAAAAGATGAAATATCGTAAACTTGTAGAAAACGCCGTACGCCCTCAGGGATTTTGGGGTAAGCTTATGATTCGCTCAATGAATAAAGGCCATTCAGAGCTTACCGACTGGGCGCTTGTGCACATAAAAATCAACCGTGATGACAATGTGCTTGATATCGGATGCGGTGGAGGAAAAACAGTCTCAAAACTCTGTGAAAAGGTTGGAAACGGCAAAGTTTTCGGAGTGGATTATTCAGAGCTTTGCGTTGAAAAATCAAAAAAGCTTAACAAAAATAATATTATGTGCGGCAAGG